>NZ_JBVHQB010000008.1:0-243110 GCF_055567635.1 Streptomyces sp. NPDC026500
TACAGAGTCATCCCCCCCCAGAGCCCGTGACTGAAGGGATTGTTCCATGGGCCGCCAGCGTCTCCGCAGGACGGCATTCTGAAACGATCAGTTAGAACCACGATCACCTGCCATGACATGGACGGTGGCGAGGGTTCTGGGCGATCGCGACGCCGGTCTGTATCTGACCGGAGTGGTCGTCTCCGGCTTCGGGTCGTCGGCGATGTGGCTGGCGTCGGGCATCTGGGTCAAGGATCTGACGGGTTCGGACGGTCTGGCGGCGCTCTGCGTCTTCGCCCTCTGGGCCCCCACTCTGATCGGCCCCGCCCTGGGCACCCTCGCAGACCGGACCCGCCGCCCCCTGCTCATCGGGACGAATCTGGTCCTGGCCGCGCTCCTGCCCGTCCTGTTCACCGTGGACGGGCAGGGCCGCCTGTGGATCCTGTTCGCGGTGCTCCTGGTCTACGGCGCAGTGGGCGTCGTCCAGGACGCCGCCGAGTCGGCCCTGCTGGCCACCGCGATCGGCAAGGACCTCCTCGGTGACCTCAACGGTCTGCGCATGACGGCCAACGAGGGCATGAAGCTGCTGGCGCCGCTCGCCGGGGCGGGGCTCTACGCGGCGTACGGCGGCGCGCGGGTGGCACTCCTGGACGCGGTGACCTTCACGCTGGCGGCGGGGGTGTACACGCTGCTGAGAGTCCGCGAGACCCCGCCGGTCCGGACATCCGCCGGGAGCCTGCGCACCCGCACCGCGGAAGGCGTACGCCACCTCCGGCGGAACCCCCGGCTCCGGGTCCTGGTCCTCGCCGGCGGTACGACCATGCTCTTCGGGGGGATCAACGGCGCGACGGTCTACGCCGTGGCCGAGGGGCTGGGCCGGTCCCCCACGTACGTGGGCGTCCTGTACGTCGCCCAGGGCGCCGGTTCGGTCGCCGTCGGGCTGGTGGCCGGGACGCTGCTGCGGTGGCTCGGCGAACAGCGCTTCGCCGCCTGCGGGATCGCGCTGACCGCCGTCGCGGTCGCCCTCCGGGCGGTTCCCCTCGCTCCCGTGGCCCTGGTCTCCAGTGCGGCCGTGGGGGCCGGGCTGCCCTGTGTGCTCATCGCCACGTACACCGCGGTCCAGCGCGAGACCCCGGCCGACCTGCTGGGCCGCGCCTCCGCCACCGTGAACACGCTGCTGTACGCCCCGAACGCCGTCGGGCTGGCCCTCGGGGCGGGGCTCGTCGAACTGGTCGACTACCGGGTCCTGTTGCCCGCGCTGGGCCTGATCCGGCTGGTGACCCTGAGCCCGCTGTTCCGGAGCGCCCCCGCGCCGGTGGCGGACTGAGGGCTCACCGGTTCTCGCCCCCTCCGCGCGTACCCGTCCCGTACCCGGGGCTCCGCCCCGGACCCCGCTCCCCGAACGCCGGAGGGGCTGGACTCCTCGCGTCCCGGGACTGGGCTTTCACGCCGGCGGGACTGGGCATTTCACGTCGGCGGGCCTGGACTACAGCCCCGCCAACACCCCCCGTACAGCCTCCAGATCGGCGTCCGAGGCCAACCCCGCGTGATACAGCCGGAGTTCCGTCGCGCCCAGCTCGACCGCGCGGGCCGCGTCCGCCGCCAGGGTGTCCGGCCGGCCTCCCATCCCGGACACCACGGTGAAGTTGGCGGCCAGGACCCGCCCTCTCGCGCCCGCCCGCACCGCCTCCGCGAACGGCGTCAGCAGGTCCGCGCCTCCGGTGCACGGCACGACCACGCCGTCCGCGACGGACAGGATGTGCCGGGGGTCGACCCCGGCGTTGGCGCCGCAGTGGAAGGAGACGGGGTCGGCGTGCAGCAGTACCCGGAACCCCGCCGGCGCGGCGGAGCGCACGGCCGAGACGGTCTCCTCCTGGAGCGAGCAGGCCACCCCGTCGCGCCATCGCCGGGTGGCCGCCGCGGTCTCCGCCCCGAGCAGCTTCTCCACCCCGGGCCAGCCCCCGTCGGACGGCGCCCCCCTCCACACCGGCTCCAGCGCACCGCGCACGAAGGACGCCAACTCCTCGGCGTCGAGGCCCTGTCCGTCGTATCCGTCCGCGCACGCGGCGCAGAAGCAGAGCGACATCAGGTACTGCCCGGCGTCCCCGAGCGCCACCCCGCCGATCTTGTCGTGGGCGTGCAGATGGGCGAGCCCGTACCAGCCGAGCGACTCCAGTTCCGTACCGGCCGCGCCGGGCCGGACCGCGGCCTCCACCGCGAGATCAGCCAGGTAGGCGCGGGTACCCGGCTGGGCGACACAGGGCGCCCAGGGGTACCGGTCCCCGTAGGCGTTGACGACGGAGGTCGTCGGATGTTCTTCCCCCATGCGGGAGTTGTGCGCGAGCACGACCCAGGTGTGGACCTCGAGCCCGGCCCCGGCGAGCGCGGCGGCGGCCTCGCCGTACGCGTCACCGGGCGCCCAGTCGCCCGCCGGGTACGGGCGAAGGGCGCGCCCCCGCCATCGCGCCTCGTCCACCGGATAGAGCACGGCGGCGTGCGAGGCCGTGACGATCCGGTGGCGGGGGTGGCGGGGCGTCGACGCGCGCGTGGAGTGGTAGGCGGACGCGAGCGTCACCTGGCGGACGCCGAGACCGGCGGTCCTGGCCGCGGCCTCCGGGTCCCCGTTGACGTCCCAGGGGTAAAGGAACGCGGACGTCGTCACATGTCCTCCTCAAGGAGCGCGTACCCGCGGTCGATCAGCTGCGCGAGCTGTTTGACATGGTCCTCGGCCGGCTCGTTCAGCGGAGGGCGCACCTCACCGACGTCCAGTCCGCGCAGCCGGACGCCCGCCTTGACGAGGGCGACCGCGTAACCGCGTCCCTGCTCGCGCAGGTCGACGAAGGGCCGGTAGAAGCCGTCCAGCAGCCGGTTCACCGTCGTGTCGTCCCCGGTGTTCAGGGCCCGGTGGAAGGCCAGCGCGATCTCGGGGGCGAAGCAGAAGACCGCCGAGGAGTAGAGCGTGATCCCCAGTCCCCGGTAGGCGAGTCCGGTCAGTTCGGCGGTCGGCAGTCCGTTGAAGTAGAGGAAGTCGCCGGGTGCCTCGCTGCGTACGGCGCTGACGATCCGCTGCATCAGGTCCAGGTCGCCGAGCCCGTCCTTGAAGCCGATGATCCCCTCGGTGCGGGCGAGTTCGACCACGCTCCCGGGGGTGAAGACGGCGTTGTCGCGCTGGTAGACGATCACGTCCAGGGAGGTGGCAGCGGCGATCTCCCGGTAGTGCCGCAGCAGCCCCTCCTGCCCGGCCGTCACGAGATACGGCGGCATGGCGAGCAGCCCGTCGGCGCCGGCGGCCTCCGCGAGGCGTGCGTAGCGCACGGCGAGGGCGGTCCCGTATCCGGCGCCCGCGACCACCGGCACGCGTCCGGCGGTGGCCTCCACGGCCGCCCGTACGCAGGCCTCGAACTCCTCGGGCACGAGCGCGTGGAACTCGCCGGTGCCGCAGCACGCGAAGACCGCCGCGGCTCCGGCCTCGACGCCGCGCCGCACATGCTCCCGGTAGACGTCGAGATCGACGGAGCCATCGGGTCCGTACGCGGTGACAGGGAAGAACAGCGGCCCGCTGGGGATGCTCAGCCGAGCGGCAAGAGGGGCTGACGTCACGGACTCTCCCTTAAAAGGTGCCCACCGAGTGCACGTTTCTGATCCATGTCCATATCTCTGAACGCGCCCACGCTAAGCCGCCACCTCGGGGCCGGTCAAGCACGCAAACCCGCAACACGGAGGCGGATTTCCCCCCTCCGCGCGACACTTGACGCAGCACGTCAGCGCTCCATAGCGTGTCCATGGATGTGAATGTCATACACGAATACGGCCGCTTGGCAGAGCCCCCGCCGACCGTCCGGCGGAGCCTCCGCCCTGACACACCGGCCCGCACCGAGGAGATCCACCGCATGCCCGCTCCCCGCACCGTTCTGCTCACCGGCGCCGCCGGCGGACTCGGCACCCTGCTGCGCGGGCTGCTGCCGGAGTACGGCTACGAGCTGCGCCTGCTCGACGTGCTCCCGATCGAGGGCGAGCCGGACGCGATCACCGCGGACCTCGCCGACCGGGCGGCGCTGCGCGAGGCCGTCCGGGGCGTCGACGCGATCATCCACCTCGCGGGCATCTCCCTGGAAGCCTCCTTCGACAAGATCCTCAAGGCGAACATCGAGGGGACGTACAACCTGTACGAGGCGGCGCGCGAGGAGGGCGTACGCCGTGTCGTCTTCGCCTCCTCCAACCACACGGTGGGCTTCACCCCGCGCCCGCGGGGCGACGACCCCCTGATCCCGATCGACACCCCGCGCCGCCCGGACACCTTCTACGGTCTCTCCAAGTCGTTCGGCGAGGACCTGGCGCAGTTCTACTGGGACAAGCACGGCCTCGAGACCGTCTCGGTGCGCATCGGGTCCTGCTTCGCCGAGCCCACCAGCGTGCGCATGCTCTCGGTGTGGATGAGCCCCGAGGACGGCGCCCGCCTCTTCCACGCGGCCCTGACCGCCGAGGACGTGGGGCACACGGTCGTCTACGGCTCGTCCGCCAACACCCGCCTGTGGTGGGACCTTTCGACCGCGCGGGCCCTCGGCTACGAACCGCGTGACGACTCCGAGCCGTACGCCGAGAAGCTCATCGCCGAACAGGGCGACCTCGACCCCGGAAACCCGGACCACGCCCACCTGGGCGGCCACTTCACGACGCACCCGCCGATCTGGCCGTACTGACGCGGCGCACGGAAGAGAAACGGCGGGCGGGCACCGAACGGGCCCGCCCGCTCCCCTGTTCGGGCACGGACCCTGCCCGATCCCACCTCCTCGCCCGCTCCGCCCCAGGTCCGCCGCGGGCGGCCACGGCACCGAACGGGCACAGCCGGGCAGCATCGGGCCCGCAACAGGCCTGGTCAGTGGCCGACACCCGCTGTAGAACTTCCCTCAAGGGCTCCACCGGGCCCGAACGGGCAGTGCGCGACGGAGCGCGAGGAAGCGGGTGACGGCCATGACGGCGATGACGGCGGAAGAACGGCAGCGCGAGATCGTCCGGACCGCGCGCCGCACGGGCTCGGTCGACGTGACCGAACTAGCCGGCGAACTGGGTGTCGCCAAGGAGACCGTACGGCGCGATCTGCGCACCCTGGAGGACCACGGCCTGGTGCGCCGCACCCACGGCGGCGCCTACCCCGTGGAGAGCGCCGGTTTCGAGACGACGCTCGCCTTCCGCACCACGAGCCATGTGCCCGAGAAGCGCCGGATCGCCGCCGCCGCGGCCGAGTTGCTCGGGGACGCCGAGACCGTCTTCGTCGACGAGGGGTTCACCCCGCAGCTCATCGCCGAAGCACTGCCCAGGGACCGGCCGTTGACCGTGGTCACCGCCTCCCTCGCCGCGGCCGGAGCACTCGCCGGGGCCGACAACACGAGCGTCCTGCTGCTCGGCGGCCGAGTCCGCCCCGGGACGCTCGCGACCGTCGACCACTGGACGACGAAGATGCTCGCCGGCTTCGTCATCGACCTCGCGTTCATCGGCGCCAACGGCATCTCCCGCGAACACGGCCTCACCACCCCGGACCCGGCGGTCAGCGAGGTCAAGGCACAGGCGATCAGGGCCTCCCGGCGCACGGTCTTCGCCGGTGTGCACACCAAGTTCGGCGCCGTCAGCTTCTGCCGGTTCGCCGGCATCGGCGCCCTGGAGGCGATCGTCACGAGCACGCTGCTCCCGGCCTCCGAGGCGCACCGCTACTCGCTGCAGGGCCCGCAGGTCATCCGCGTCTGACACCCCGACAACCCTGGCAACCCGACCCACCACCTCCCTCCCCACCGCACATGACGGCCCACCTCACCCACTCCGGGGCGCCCTTACGCCTCGCTCCACCCCTTATCTCCCCATTCCTCCAGGAGTGATCCATGCGAACCCCGAGCCGACGGAGGCCGCGCGCACTGCTCGCCGCGGCCGCCGCAGGGACGCTGCTCTCCCCGCTCCTCTCCGGCTGCTGGACCGGAGCGGGCGGGTCGGGCTCCGGCGGGAACTCCATCAACGTCCTGATGGTCAACAACCCGCAGATGGTCGAGCTGCAGAAGCTCACCAAGACCCACTTCACCCAAGAGACCGGCATCAAGGTGAACTTCACCGTCCTGCCGGAGAACGACGTCCGCGACAAGATCAGCCAGGACTTCGCCAACCAGGCGGGCCAGTACGACGTCGCCACGCTGTCCAACTACGAGATACCGATCTACGCCCGCAACGGCTGGCTGCACGAGATGGACTCCTACGTCCGCCACGACAGCGCGTACGACGAGCGGGACATCCTGAAGCCCATGCGGCAGTCGCTGACCGCCGCCGACGGAAAGCTCTACGGACAGCCGTTCTACGGCGAGTCGTCCTTCCTGATGTACCGCAAGGACGTGTTCGCCGCGAAGGGCCTGACGATGCCCGCGCATCCCACCTGGGAGCAGGTGGGCAGGCTGGCCGCCGCGGCCGACGGCGCCGAACCCGGCATGAAGGGCATCTGCCTGCGCGGCCTGCCCGGCTGGGGCGAACTCATGGCACCGCTCACCACCGTGGTGAACACCTTCGGCGGCACCTGGTTCGACAAGGACTGGAAGGCGCACCTGGACTCCCCCGAGTTCAAGAAGGCCACCAACTTCTACGTGGACCTGGTACGCCGGCACGGCGAGTCCGGCGCGGCCCAGTCCGGCTTCGCCGAATGCCTCAACAACATGACGCAGGGCAAGACGGCCATGTGGTACGACGCCACCTCCGCCGCCGGCCTGCTGGAGGCCAAGGACTCCCCGGTCAGGGGCAAGCTCGGCTACGTCCCGGCGCCGGTCGAGAAGACCGAGTCCTCCGGCTGGCTCTACACCTGGGCCTGGGGCCTCCAGAAGGCCTCGCACAACTCGGACAAGGCCTGGAAGTTCATCTCCTGGGCCTCCAGCAAGCAGTACGAGCAACTCGTCGGGGACACCGCCGGCTGGTCCGACGTGCCGGCGGGCAAACGCGCCTCGACGTACGCGAACGCCGCCTACCGCAAGGAGGCCGCGGCCTTCCAGGACATGACCCGCGAGGCCATCGAGGGCGCCCGGCCGCGAGACCCCGGTGTGCAGCCCCGCCCCGCGCCCGGCATCCAGTTCGTCGGCATCCCCGAGTTCACCGACCTCGGCACCAAGGTCTCGCAGGAGATCAGCGCCGCCATCGCCGGACGCCAGTCCGTCGACTCGGCGCTGAACAAGTCCCAGAAACTCGCCGAGAAGATCTCCAAGGAGTACGAGGGACGATGACCGCCACGACGACGGCCCGCGTGGCCGCTCCTCCCGTACGCACCCTTCGGCAGCCGTCCGCCCGGCTGCGTGCCTGGGCCACCCGCGGCCCGCTGCTCCCGGCCCTGATCTTCATGATCGCGGTGACCCAACTGCCCTTCGTGGCCACGCTGGTGATCTCGTTCTTCGACTGGAACGCCCTCTACCCGAAGGCCCGCCGCTTCACCGGCTTCGGCAACTACTCGGACGTCCTGACCGACGCCGATCTGCGCCACTCCGTCTGGACGACGATCCTGCTGACCGCCACCGTCGTCCTCGTCAGCCTGGTCCTCGGCCTGGCCCTGGCCCTGCTCCTGGACCGGAGGTTCCGCGGGCGCGGCATCGTCCGCACCCTGCTCATCGCACCGTTCCTGGTGGTCCCGGTCGCCGCGGCCCTTCTCTGGAAGCATGTGCTCTACAACCCTGAATACGGCCTACTCAATGGGTTGTTGCACTATGTGGGCGGCCCTCAGCCCGACTGGATCTCCAACACCCCGCTGCTCGCGGTCGAGGCATCCCTGGTCTGGCAGTGGACGCCGTTCATGATGCTGATCCTGCTCGCCGGGCTGCAGAGTCGCGACCACCAGCAGATCGAGGCGGCGCGGGTGGACGGCGCGAACGACTGGCAGGTCTTCCGTCACCTCACCCTCCCCCACCTGCGCCGCTACCTCGAACTGGGCGCCCTGCTGGGCTCGATCTACATCGTCCAGAACTTCGACGCGGTCTTCACCCTCACCTCCGGGGGCCTCGGCACCGCGAACCTGCCCTACACCGTCTACCAGAGCTTCTACCAGGCCCACGAGAACGGCCTCGCCTCCGCCGCCGGCGTCCTGGTGGTCATCGGCTCGATCGTCATCGCGACCTTCGCACTGCGCGTGGTGTCGTCCCTGTTCCGCGAGGAGGGATCCCGCTGATGAGCGCCACCGCGACACCCGTCCGCCCCCGCCGCGCCAGGGGAACCGGCCTCGGCCCGGCGGCCTGGGCACTGGGCGTCGTGTTCTTCCTGCCCATCGCCTGGATGGCACTGACGTCCTTCCACTCCGAACCGGACGCGGCGAAGAACCCGCCGTCCTTCGGCGCGGCCCTGACCCTCGACGGCTACCGGGAGTTCTTCGGCACGGGCGGCGGCGCGAGCCCCTGGCCCGCGCTCATCAACTCCACCGTGGCGTCGGTGGTGTCCACCCTCTGCGTCCTGCTGCTTGCCCTCCCGGCGGCGTACGCGCTCTCCGTCCGCCCGGTGAAGAAGTGGACGGACGTCCTGTTCTTCTTCCTGTCGACCAAGATGCTGCCGGTGGTGGCGGGCCTCCTGCCGATCTACCTCTTCGCCAAGAACACCGGCATGCTCGACAACATCTGGCTGCTGGTCATCCTCTACACCTCCATGAACCTGCCGATCGCGGTCTGGATGATGCAGTCGTTCCTCGCCGAGGTCCCCATCGCGGTGATCGAGGCCGCGCAGATCGACGGCGCCCGCCTGCCCACCGTCCTCACGCGCGTCGTAGCCCCCATCGCCCTCCCCGGCATCGCGGCAACGGCCCTGATCTGCTTCATCTTCAGCTGGAACGAACTGCTCTTCGCCCGGGTGCTCACGGGCGTGGTCGCGGAGACCGCCCCCGTCTTCCTGACCGGATTCATCACCAGCCAGGGCCTGTTCCTGGCGAAGGTGTGCGCCGCGTCGCTCGTCGTGTCCCTGCCGGTGCTCGCCGCGGGGTTCGCCGCCCAGGACAAACTGGTCCAGGGCCTGTCGTTGGGAGCCGTGAAATGAAGGCCGCAGTCATCGAGTCCGTGGGCCGTGCCGTCGTGGCCGAGGTCCCGGACCCGACGCCGGGCCCCCGTGAGGTCGTGGTCGAGGTCGCCGCCTGCGGCCTGTGCGGCACCGATCTGCACATCCTCCAGGGCGAGTTCGCGCCCAAGCTGCCGATCGTGCCGGGCCACGAGTTCGCCGGCGAGGTGGTCGGCGTGGGAAGCCGGGTCACGGAGCTCGCGGTCGGCGACCGGGTGGCCGTCGACCCGTCCCTGTACTGCTACGAGTGCCGGTACTGCCGTACGGGCCACAACAACCTCTGCGAACGGTG
The DNA here is from genome assembly GCF_055567635.1 of Streptomyces sp. NPDC026500. Taxonomy (NCBI): domain Bacteria; kingdom Bacillati; phylum Actinomycetota; class Actinomycetes; order Kitasatosporales; family Streptomycetaceae; genus Streptomyces; species Streptomyces sp. NPDC026500. The sequence goes on from NZ_JBVHQB010000008.1 coordinate 9,317, forward strand.
GGCCGCGATCGGCGTGACCACCGCGGGCGGCGCCGCCCAGTACGCGACCGCCCCCGTCGCCAACTGCGTGAAGCTCCCCGAACACGTCAGCACCCAGGACGCGGCCCTGGTCGAACCGCTCTCCTGCGCCGTCCGCGGCTACGACGTCCTGCGGTCCCGGCTCGGCGCCCACGTCCTGATCTACGGCTCCGGAACGATGGGCCTGATGATGCTGGAGCTCGCCAAGCGCACCGGCGCGGCGAGCGTGGACGTCGTCGACGTGAACCCCGAGCGGCTGGCCACCGCCCGGCTGCTGGGCGTCTCCGGGGCGGCGGCGAACCCCGACGAACTGGACCGCCCGCGGGGCTGGGACGTGGTCGTCGACGCGACGGGCAACGCTGCGGCGATCCAGGACGGCCTGGACCGGGTGGCGAAGGCGGGCATCTTCCTCCAGTTCGGCGTGGCCGACTACGCGACCCGCGTGACCATCGACCCGTACCGCATCTACAACCAGGAGATCACCGTCACCGGCTCCATGGCCGTCCTCCACAGCTTCGAACGCGCGGCGGAACTCTTCGCCGCCGGCGTCCTCGACCCGTCGGTCTTCATCAGCGACCGCCTCCCCCTGACGAGCTATCCCGAGGCACTGGAACAGTTCGCGTCGGGCGTGGGACGCAAGATCGTCGTCGTGCCCTAAGGCCGGTCCGACCATTCGCGTCGGATCAGGCCGCGGCGTCCGGTGCCGTGCATCGCAAGGCGGAGTCTCGCCCTCGTACCGGGCGTACTCGGGCGTGCCCGACACCTCGGCGTGGGGGTCCCCCTGCTCGAAGAGCTTGGGGGAGTGCGGCGCCAGGCGTCGCGGGCCCGGCGGGAACGGTCGGACAGGCCGTAGGGCCTGTCCGGGCGGCGGGGGCGAAGCAGGATATGCCCCCGCAACTCACTCTTGGGTAAGGGAACGGTAAAGCGTCTCCGCTCGTTACCCCAGTCATGACAGCTATGACCCCCGGCTCGAACATCCCTCTCCCCGTCTCCCGCGTGACGGTGGACGTCACCGCCCCGGTGCGGCTCGACGTGTCGAGCCTGCTGCTCACCGCCGACGGCAAGGTGCGCTCCGACGCCGACTTCATCTTCTACAACCAGCCCACCGGCCCGGGCGTGACCTACCGCTCGGGCGGCGGCACGGCGCCCGACGCGATCACGGTCGACACGGCCGCGGTCCCCCCGGGCATCGAGAAGATCGTCGTCACGGCGAGCCCCGACGCGGCGGGACAGTCGTTCCAGGGCATCGAACCCACCGCGACGATCCGCAACGCGGACGACAACACGGTCCTGGCCACCTTTACCCCGCCCAGGCTGGGCACGGAGACGGCCCTGGTGATCGTCGAGGTCTACCTCCGCAACGGCGCCTGGAAGGCCCGTGCGGTCGGCCAGGGCTACGCGAACGGCCTGGCGGGCATCGCCACCGACTTCGGCGTGAGCGTCGAGGAACCCGCCCCGGCCGCCCAGCCCGCGCCCGTCCCGCAGCCCCCGGTGACACCCCCGGCCCCGCCCGTGGACCCCCGCCTCACCGCCCCGCCGGCCCCGGCCGCTCCCCCGGCACCCCCCGCCGCCACCGGCAAGATCAACCTCGACAAGGGCCGGGTCAGCCTCCAGAAGAACCAGACGGTCTCCCTGGTCAAGGGCGGCAGCCCGTTCCTCGCCAAGGTCCAGATGGGCCTCGGCTGGGAGCCCGCGTTCCTCGGCAAGGACATCGACCTGGACGCGTCGGTCATCGCGTACGGCCCGCAGCGCAACCACATCGACAGCTGCTACTTCGGCAAGCTCTCCATCGTGAACGGCGCGATCAAGCACTCCGGCGACAACCTCACGGGTGAGGGCGGCGGAGACGACGAGGTGATCACCGTCGACCTCGGCCGCCTCCCCCAGGAGGTCACCGGCCTCGTCTTCACGGTCAACTCCTTCTCCGGCCAGAAGTTCACCGAGGTGGCCAAGGCCTACTGCCGCCTCCTGGACGCCGCCACCGGCGAGGAACTCGTCCGCTTCGACCTCACCAACGCCGAGGCACAGACGGGCGTCATGATGGCCAAGCTGATCAAGCAGTTCTCCGGCGAATGGGAGATGACGGCGATGGGCGACTTCGTCAAGTCCCGCACGGTCCGCGGCATGGTGAAACCGGCAGCCCAGTCCCTCTAGCGCTGCTCGCCGACGACCGGCGCACGGAAGCGCGCAAGGGCGCGTAAGAGGCATACGGCGATGGGGACTTGAGGTCACCATCGCCGTGCTTCATGTCCGGTGACATCCCGCGCCGTTCCTCCTCCGCGCTACCCGCCTTTGTCTTAGTCTGCTCACTCCGGGCACCCGACGGCGGGCCACACCGAAATGGCCGCCGTCCGCACACATCCGACGGGGGGTAGATGGATCCCGCTGCCATTGGCGCTCGGCTCGCGTCGAGCGTGGTCGCGCCGCTGATCAAGAAGCTGTTCGTGGCCGATGGCCCCGGAGCGGGGCTGGTCGACAAGCCCGTACGCATCTCCGGCCTGGTTTCCTTCACGGGTGAGAAACGCGTTCTGTCCGACCTCGACCTGCACAAGATAGCCAAGGAGCTGGTCAGCCGCGCCGCTCAGTCGACAGGCGTGGAGGAACGCCTCCCGCCGTACGAACTGGCCGCCGTGGCCCACTCGGTCGCCGACACCCTGCGCGCCATGGACAGCATCGACATGGACGACGTACAGGCCGTCCAACTCGGCCACATGGCCCTGGCGCAACATCTGCGGGCGCAGAGCCCGTCCGCCACCCTCGGACTGTCCGGCGACGCGGTCTATCTCTATGTGAGCGTGCTCGACACCGCCTGTCTGCACATCGTGCACTTCTTCACCCAGCGGTCGGCCTTCGTCGCCCGCACGCTGGTGGAGCAGAGTCACCGGATCGAGGAACTGTCGAAGAAGATCGACGGGCTGATCGCGCGAACGCCGTCGCCCGCCGACGCCCCGTTCGAGGAGCGCTACGCCCGCTACATCGCCTCCAAGCACGGCAAGCTGACGATCTTCGGACTCGATCTGTCCGAGTCTCCGGGCACCTGGCCCCTCGACACCGCGTATCTGAGCCTGGACGCGGTGGGCGACACCACGAACCCGATGCTGCTCCCCGCCGACCAGGTGCTGGCGGGGCGTAATCGCGTGCTGCTGCGCGGGGTGGCCGGTTCCGGGAAGACGACGCTGGTGCAGTGGCTGGCGGTGTCCACCGCGCAGAAGGCGCTCGACGAGCGGCTGCTGTACCTGTACGGCCTTGTTCCGTTCGTCCTTCCGCTGCGCACGCTGACGCGGGGCGGTGCCAAGCTCCCCACGCCCGACGAGTTCCTGTCCGAGGTGGGCTGTCCGATCGCCGCCCTTCAGCCGACGGGCTGGTTCGACCGGGTGTTGCGGTCGGGGCGCGGGCTCATGCTGGTCGACGGCATCGACGAGATCCCGGAGAACGAGCGCGAGCAGGCGCGGCGCTGGCTGCAGGAATTGGTCGACTCCTATCCGCGCAACCGGTGGCTGGTCACCTCACGGCCGTCCGCCGTACGGGAGGACTGGCTGGTCGGTGACGACTTCGCGGAGCTCGACCTGGCCCCGATGAGCCGGGACAACGTGGCCGAGTTCGTCCGGCGGTGGCACAAGGCCGCCGGTATGGGCGACCAGTACGCGCAGGATCTGCTGCGGGCGATCCGCGCCAAGCAGGATCTGGGGCGGCTGGCCACCAACCCCCTGATGTGCGCGCTGATCTGCGCACTCCACCAGGACCGCCGCAGCTATCTCCCCGACGGCCGCAAGGAGATCTACGACGCCGCCCTCTCCATGCTGCTGGCCCGGCGCGACCGCGAGCGGGGCATCTACAAGCCGGGCACGATCCGCATCGGCGAGGACCATCACGTCCAGCTGCTCCAGAAGCTCGCGTACTGGATGATCCGAAATGGCCGTTCGGAGATGGACCGGGCCGACGCGGTCGACCTCCTGGCCCATGCTCTTCCGGCGATGCCGCGCATCGCCGAGCAGGGAACCGCCGAGGAGATCTACCGCCATCTACTGGTCCGCAGCGGCCTGTTGCGCGAACCGACCCAGGGCTCGATGGATTTCATCCACCGCACCTTCCAGGACTACCTGGGTGCCAAGGCGGCGGTGGAGGGTCTCGACTTCGACTTCCTCATCGCGCACGCTCATCTCGACCAGTGGGAGGACGTCATCCGGATGTCCGTCGCCCATGCCCGGACGACGGAACGTACGAGGCTGCTCACCGGGCTCATCGAGCGCGGCGACTGCTCGGAGAAGGAGGGCCGTCGGCTCCATCTCCTGGCGGCCGCCTGCCTGGAGCACGCGACGGAGCTGGACCCCGAGGTCAGAACCGAGGTCGAGCGGCGGGCCGCGGCCCTGATTCCGCCCCAGTCGGCGCAGCAGGCCCGGGCGCTGGCCGATGTCGGACCGGTCGTCCTGGATCTGCTTCCGGGACCGGAGGGTCTCTCGACAGACGAGGCCTATTTCACCGTGGTGACCGCGACACGCATCGCGACCGACGCGGCGATTCCGGTACTGGCCGCGTACCGGGAGCTGGCCGACATCCGGGTGCGGGGTGAACTGGCCCGGGTGTGGAGCCGGTTCGACTGCGACCGCTACGCCGAGGAGGTCGTCGCGCACCTGGCCGACGACTATTTCTACTTCCCGGTCTCCAGCCCCGCGGAACTGCGGGTGCTGCGCGGCTTCGGCGGCCGGTCCCGCATCAAGATCTCGGGCCCGTTCACCCCGGAGGAGTTCCGGAGCGCGTGTGACCGGGACAGCCTCTACGACCTCTGGGTGGAGGTCGACCTCGACTGCACCTGGGAGTGGCTGAGCGCCTTCCCCTATCTCCGTACCGTCTTCTTCGAGATGCCGGAGGCCCGCGTGGAGACGCTTCCTCCTTCCGTACGGGTCCTCCGGGAGCCCATCGGCCCGCCCTCGGTCCCGCCGGAAGCAGCCACGGACAGCGCCACGGACCTCTTGGGCGACCTGTCACCGTAGAGCCCGTCGTCGCGTTCCCGCCTAGGGACGCAACCCTTCTGTCAACAGCGACAGATACCGGCGGATATGCGCCCCGTCCCCGTTCCCGAGTTCCGACGCGCTGACCACCCCGTGCACCAGCCGCAACACCTCGATCGGCTCCACGTCGGCCCGCAGCGTCCCCTCGCGCTGAGCCGCCTCGACCAGCCGCCCCGCCGCCCCCTTCACGGAGGCCCCGCAGCGCGCCAGCACCTCGGAGCTCCCGTCCGCGACAGCCGACCCGAGCAGCGCCTTCAGGCCGCGGACCTGGATCATCCCCTCGCCGAGCTCGTTCAGCCATTCCACGAGGGCCTCACCCGGCGGCAGCTCCGCCGCGATCTCGTCCGCGCGCACGGCGATCGCCTCGATGGCGTCCACATAAACGGCCTCCAAGAGCGCCTGCCGCGTAGGAAAGTGCCGGTACAGCGTCCCGGATCCCACGCCGGCCCGCTTGGCGATGTCGTCCAAAGACGCACCTTCCCCGTGTTCGGCGAACGCGACCGCCGCCTCCTCCAGGAGCCGCTCATAGTTCCGCCGCGCATCCGCCCGCATCGGCTTGACCTGGGCCATTCAGATACTCCTTGCGAACCGGGGACCCTCTCCATATCTTGGCGAGAGTCAAACGGAGACAGTCCCCGCTTATCTCGACGGGCAGTCCGCGCTGCCCACCCGCACCGTACCGGGGGCGTCAGACCAGGAGAACTCCATGTCCACCCCGTCCGCACCGTCCACGGGCAACCCCACCCCCGAAACACCGTCAGCCGGCTTACCCCCGCAGCCGCTTCACCCCGCCGGGGCAACCACCGCCCTCCTCGTCATCGTGACCTCCTACCTGATGGTCGGAGTCGACTCCACCGTCGTCAACGTCGCCCTGCCCGACGTCCAGCGGGACCTCGACTTCACTCCCACCGGACTGTCCTGGGTCCTCAACACGTACACGCTCGCCTTCGGCGGCCTGCTCCTCCTGGGTGGCCGGGTCGGCGACATCGCGGGCCGGCGCCGCACCCTCACAGCAGGCGCCCTCCTCTTCGCCGCCGCCTCCCTGCTCGGCGGCCTCGCCACCGAAAGCTCCTGGCTGCTCGCGGCCCGCGCGCTCCAGGGCGTGGGCGCCGCGCTCATCGCCCCCAGCACCCTCGCCCTCATCACCACGAACTTCCCCGAGGGTCCACGCCGCCACCACGCCCTCGGCATCTACTCCTCGATGGCCGGTATCGGCGCGTCGGTCGGCCTGGTCCTCGGCGGCATGCTCACCTCGTGGGCGTCCTGGCGCTGGTCCCTGCTGATCAACGTGCCGATCGGCATCGGGGTCGCCGCCACCCTCCCGCGCTTCGTCACCGAGACCCCGCGCCACGCGGGCCGGTTCGACGCGGCGGGGGCGCTCACCGGCACGGCGGGCATGACTTCGCTGGTCTACGGGTTCATCCGAGTCTCGGAGGAGGGCTGGAGCGACACCCGGGCGATGCTGGGATTCAGCACGGCGGCGGCCCTGCTCGTCGGCTTCGCCCTGGTGGAGGCGCGCGCGGAACAGCCGATCATGCCGCTGCGCCTCTTTGCGAGCCGCAACCGCGCGGGCGCCTACGCCGGTGTCCTGCTGCTGCCCGCGGGCATGTTCGGCGCTTTCTACTTCCTCACTCTGATCAGTCAACAGGCCCTGGGCTACAGCCCGTTGCGCGCCGGCTTCGCCTTCCTGCCGATGACCCTGATGATGTTCACGACCGTGCGCTTCGTCCCGCGGCTGCTCCAGCGCTTCGGCGCGAAGGCGGTCCTGCTCACCGGCATGTCCCTGATCGCCGTCGCGGCCGGCTGGCTGTGGCTGCTGGAACCCGCCGACGGCTATCTGTCCGGCCTGCTCGGCCCGCTGCTGGTGATGGGGCTGGGCGTCGGCCTGAGTTTCCTGCCGCTGAACGCCACCATTCTCGCGGGCATCGGGCCGCGCGAGGCGGGCGCCGCCTCCGGGCTTCTCCAGACCCTCCAGTGGCTCGGCGGCACCCTCGGACTCTCCGTTCTGGTGACGGTCTTCGGCACGGCGACCCGGCACGCCCACGGCTCGCCGTCGGAAATCCTCACCGAGGGCTCGGCCCGCGCGTTCGGCGTCGGCTCGCTGATCGCCCTGACCGCCCTGCTGCTGTCGGCGTTCGTGATCACAGGAATTGGACGTGAACACGGCGCTTAGAAGAGCGCGTTGCCCGGTGCGGGCCTGCGACCCGCGACACTCCAGGGCTCACCGTCCCGGCACGCACAAGGGCGCGGCCCGCACCGAAGTACGGGCCGCGCCCGTCTCGCCGACCCAAGGGACCTGACAGTCAGCCCTCAGGCCCAAGAGCCTCACTCATTCCTCAAGCCCAGGGACCTCAGCCGGCCCCGCGCCCAGGGGCCGCACTCACCCCTCAGGCCCACGGCCAGTCCGCGTCCCGCGCCGACTCCAGAAGCGGCACCATCCGGAAAGCCGCGTCCGAGAGCCCGCCGAAGGTGTGCCTGTTCCCCTTTCCGGACGGGCCGTGGCCCGGGCGGTAGCCGGCGAGGTTCCAGGTGTAGACCGGTACGTGCGCCGGGACCTGCTCGGTCGGGTCGCCGTAGTGGCTGTACGTGGCCTGCTCGTCGGTGACGATGAGGACCCGGTCGTGCTTCTTGTAGTGCGCGCGGACCGCCTCGCTCGTGTTGGTGCCGCCGAGGTCGCCGAACCGCCCGATGACCTTGAGCACCGACTCGCCCGCGCCGAACTCCACCCGCTTGCTGGTGGTGCCGAACTCGACGAGATCCGCGTCCGCCGCCCGCAGCGCGAGCGCCGTGCCGAAGATCGCCGCCGCGTCGGCCCGGTTGAGCTCGGAGCGCTCCGACAGCCGCGAGTAGAACATCGAGCCCGAGCGGTCCACGAGCGCCAGGGTCCGGCCGGGCAGCGCGGGCACGTTGGCCAGCGAGTGACCGAGTGCCTGCTCCAGCGCGTACGACCAGCGCAGCGACGGCGCGTGCTGGTAGGCCGCGAGGTAGCGGAACGGGAACTGCCGCGAGCGCGCGACCTCCGCCGGGTCGCTGATCTTCGCGGCGACCCGCGCCGCCACTTCGTCGCTGACGCCCGCCTCGTCGAAGTTGCGCAGGTTACGGACGAGCGCCATCGCTCCCATGGACGGAATGACGGCCTCCCAGGCCGCCTTGTCCATCGGTCCCTGCAGCCAGCCGGCCAGCGCCTCCCAGGTCATGCCCGCGTCCGCCAGGCGCTGCGCGCCCTGCGCGCCGGTGACGACCTTGCGCCGCTTGGCGGGCCGCAGCGCCATGAGGTCGCGGTGCGCGACGACCATGGGCAGCGACTTGGGGACGACGGCCGTGTCCGGGTTGTGGCGCCGGTCCAGCGCGTACTGGAACAGGTCGCCCTGCCACGGCTTGGCGGGGTCCGGCGCCGCGTGCACGAGGTTGAGGATGTCGCCGAAGCGGTAGCCCTTGGACGCGGTGTCGTACTTCAGCAGCGACTTGCCGCTGTAGAGACGTCGTACGGCGTCGGCGACGCCCCGCTTGACGGGCTTGGGCACGTTGCGGCCGTACTGGGAGGTCCAGTAGGCGAGCAGCTCGCCCGGCTCGTCCGGACGGCGCAGCACGGAGGCGATGACCTGCCGGTTGGCGGGGCCGTCGGTGGCGCCCGCGTCCAGGCGTGCCTTCACGTACTCGGCGGCGCCCACGAGCGAGGCGGTGCGCAGGTTGCCCTCGCCACGCAGCCAGCCGAGCAGGCCGGCGGTCCAGGACGGGTCGGTGACGGCGAGCTCGCGCACCAGCGCGGCGAACCGGTCGTCGCGGTCCGCGCCGGTCTCGTAGAAGGTCTGCTGCGACACGAAGTTGGCGATCGCCAGAAGGAAGAGCTCGGAGCGCGCGTCTCTCTCCTGTCCCCGGCCGCCCTGGTGCGTCCGCAGCACGCGGCCGGTGGACGTCACGCGCGAGGTCGGCTGGGCCTTTGCCGTACGGGTGTTGAAGCGTGCCATGGTGAATTCCCCCGAATTCGTTCTACGACGGTGAAGTCGTGTTTCGGAGGGAGGCACAGCAAATGGAGGGTGCCCGAGATCAGGAGTCGGCGACGGAACTATTCAGATGCTCTACCGACTGAGCTACACCGACCCGAAGTCGATGACGGGACTCGAACCCGCGACCTTTCGATCCCAATGAAGTAACCGTTGCCTGCGCACCGGGCACCCACCATGAGCTGCGCCTCCCGAGATCAAGTCGGCTGCGGCGTGGATTCTTTGAGAGAGAAGTAGCCGCGGCCCGCGCACCGGGAGGTGCATGAAGTTGTGGTGTCCAGAGTTCAGATTCGGCGGAACCGACGTAGGTGCTCCAACCCCTGAGCTACACCGGCGCGTTGTACCGATGGCGGGACTCGAACCCGCGGCCGCCCCATTATCAGTGGAAGTAGGTCCTGCCTTCGCACCTGGACATGCATCACTTTAGGAGCGCGGCCGCGCGTCGGGCGAGCGAATTAATTCCGGTGGAACCGGCGGGAGTTCAGCCGCGCTTCTGGCGCTTCCAGGGGCCGGTGATGGCGAGCATGATGCCCGGTTCCTGGATGTTGGCGAAGAGGGTCCGGCCGTCGGGCGAGAAGGTGACGCCGGTGAACTCGCTGTACTCCGGGGCCTCGGCGGTGCCGATGTTGAGCTCGTTGCGGGCGATCGGGTACGTACGGCCGCTCTCGGTGGCGCCGAACAGGTGCTGGATTCCCTCGCCGTCCTCGGCGATGACGAGGCCGCCGTACGGGGAGACGGTGATGTTGTCGGGGCCGTCGAAGGCGCCGTCGACGGACGGATTCGGGTTCACGCCGATGAGGACCTTCAGCGTCAGGGTGCGGCGCTTGGGGTCGTAGAACCAGACGGCTCCGTCGTGCGCCTGGCCGGGACTCTCCGTGCGGGCGTAGGAGGAGACGATGTAGACACCGCCGTCGCCCCACCACATGCCTTCGAGCTTGCGGGCGCGGGTGACCTGGACGTCCGTGAACTGCTTGCGGACGGACACGGTCTTGGCGTCACGGTCCTGGACGTCGACCCAGTCCACGCCGTACACGGTGCCGGTCCTGGTGGCGCGGGAGAGGTCGTCGACGAACTTGCCGCCGGAGTCGAAGCACTTGAAGGCCTGGAGCGCCCCGGCGTCGTCGGCGAGGGTGGCGAGCTGTCCGTGGCCGTGCTCGAAGCCCTGCGGAGGCGTCCAGCGGTACAGCAGACCGTTGGGGCCCGAGGCGTCCTCGGTGAGGTAGAGCCGGCCGCGCTTGGGGTCGACGACGACGGCCTCGTGGGCGTACCGGCCCAGTGCCTTGATGGGCTTGGGGTTCCGGTTGCGGCGGCGGTCCTGGGGGTCGACCTCGAAGACGTAGCCGTGGTCCTTGGTCATGCCGTTCTGGCCGGCCTTGTCCTCGGTCTCCTCGCAGGTGAGCCAGGTGCCCCAAGGGGTGTTGCCGCCGGCGCAGTTGGTGGAGGTGCCCGCGATGCCGACCCACTCGGCGACCTTGTCGTGGCGCACCTCGACGACCGTGCAGCCGCCGGACGCGGCCGGGTCGTAGACCAGGCCCTCGGTGAGCGGCACGGGGTACGTCCAGCCGGAGCGGGGGCCCTTGAGCTCGTGGTTGTTGACGAGGAGGGTGGCGCCGCGCGGGCCGTCGAAGGTGGAGGTGCCGTCGTGGTTGGACGGCGTGAACTCACCCGAGTCCAGCTTGGTACGGCCGCTGTAGGTGATGACCCGGTAGGAGAACCCGGCGGGCAGCGAGAGGAGGCCCTTCGGGTCGGTGACGAGCGGACCGTAGCCGACGCCACCGTGCCGGGCCTCCGCCGAGTCCTCGCCCGCGCCGTCGGTTTCCGTCTCGGTGGCGGCGAGCGCGTTGGGGGCGGTGGCGAGAGCGCCTACGCTGCCGACCAGGACCACGCCTGCACCGGTGATCGCGGACTGCCTGGCGAAGTCCCTGCGAGTGAGCGACATGTGATGTCTCCTGTGACGGTGGACTCGGACCGCCGTGTGGGGCGGGTGGCGACCTCGGCTTGCGGCCACACCGTCCCGCCCCCGCTTGAACGCGAGTTGAACGCGCGCCGACTTCAAAGGTCCCGCTTCCGTGAATCCACCCGACCGGCGCAGGGGAAGGGGCGGCTCCGCGGAACGGCCCGCCCGGCACCCGGCGCCCGAGTCAGCTCACCGGCCCGCTCACCCTCCCTGCTGCGACCGGGCCTTGAACGCCGCCTTGCGGGCTTCCTTGGCGACCTTCTTGTCGGGGTGGAGACGGCCCATGGCCTCCAGGACGTCCGGGGCGGCGGGGTGCTCGACCCGCCAGGCCGTGTCGAAGAAGCCGCTGTGCTGCTGGGCCAGGCCCTCGACCAGGGCCTGGAGTTCGTCGGAGTTCCCTTCGGCGGCGAGCTGTGCCGCCACCGTGTCGATGGTGAGCCAGAAGACCATCGCCTCGGACGGCGGGGGCACGTCGGGCGCGCCGTGCTCGGAGAGCCAGACCCGGGCGAGACCGCCCAACTCGGCGTCGTCGAGCACCTCGCGCAGCGCGGGCTCGGCCTCCGTGCCGACCAGCGCGAGAGCCTGCTGGCAGTGCAGACGGCGCAGCGGGGCGCCCGTGTCGGCGCCGCGCGCCGCGGAGAGCAGTTCCTGGGCGGCGGACAGCGGTTCACGCCGGGCGAGCCACTGCTCGATCTCCGCCTGCGCGGCGGTCGGGGGGAATCCGGCCGTGCCGTCGAGCAGCGTGTCCGCGCCCTTGTCCGTCAGCTCGCCCACCGCGGGGGCGGAGAAGCCCGCCTCGATCAGCCGGGCGCGCAGTCCGTACAGACCGAGCGGTGTAAGGCGCACCACGCCGTACCGGGACACGTCCATGTCGTCGGCGGCGGGCGGCTCCTCGGCGGCGTCCCCCATCAGGGTCTCGTCGACGGGCTGGAAGTCGACGAGCCCGATGGGCTGCAGCAGCCGGAACTGGTCGTCGAGCCGCATCATGGCGTTCGAGACCTGTTCCAGGACGTCGTTGGTGGGCTCGCCCATGTCGTCGGGCAGGATCATCGAGGCGGCGAGCGCGGGCAGCGGCACCGGCACCTCGCCGAGCGCGTCCTCGCCGACGGTGAGCAGATACAAGTTGCCGAGCACCCCGTCGAGGAACTCGGACTCCGCCTCCGGGTCCCAGTCGAGGGAGGAGAGGTCGATCTCGCCTTCCTCGTCCATGGCGTCGACGAGATCGCCGAGGTCGGGCACGCTCGCGTCGGCCAGCACGGTGTCGAGCGCGCCGAGCCAGACACCGAGGACGTCCTGCGGGGCGCCGGAGGTGAGCAGGGCGAGGTCCTCGCCCGCGGTGACGGTGCCCTCCTCGTCGTCCACGATCTCGACGAGCCCGGTGTCGACGGCAACCCGCCAGGCCTCACTGGCGAGGGCGGCCGCCTCGTCGCCGGGCAGGCCGAGGACGCCGGCCGCCTCGGGGAGCTGTTCCTCGACGAGTTCGCCCCCCGCGCCGACACGGGTGCCGGGGCCCGCCCAGCGGGCCAGCCGCGCGGCGCGGGAGAGCAGCGGCGCGGCGAGCGCGTCCCGCGCCAGCTGCGCCTCGGAGTGCAGCCGCACGGGCGGCATGGAAGAGCTGTCTGACATCGGCTGAGTTCTCCTCCGAACAACCACGACGAGCAGGGCTAGCAGGACAAGCGGTTCACGCGGGGCTTTCGCCCGGAGCCGCGCCGAACGGTGGCGGGCGCCGTCGGCCGCGGCGGGCGCCGGACCCCGCCGGGCGCCGGCGGACTCGGGAATCCGAAGGCGGCCCGGGAAATCCGTGCCAACTGCTCAGCCTAGACGGATTTCCACCCATGCCGCCCGGTTCATGTCTCCGACAGGTCTCGTACACCGTCGAAACCTTGACAACTCCCCTCGCTACACACGAGATTGACGCGCGTAGAAGTTCAACGGCCCTGTGGTCCGGTGGCTTCTACGCGCGTCACTGGCCCGCACGCAGGTCGCGCTCCCCCCACCAGTCCACCCTCGTCCCGGCGCTCATGAACGTCCCCGGAGGGATTCCCTTGCCGAGCAAGAGAACCGCGCGCATCGGCGCGCTGACCGTCGCCGCGGTCTGTTCCACCGTCTCCGCCGTGGTGCTCACCACACCGGCCCAGGCGGACACCGTCCACATCCACGACATCCAGGGCACCACCCGGACCTCCCCTCTCGCGGGCACGAAGGTCACGGACGTGGCCGGCATCGTCACCGGCGTGCGGACCTACGGTTCGTCCAAGGGCTTCTGGTTCCAGGACCCCACCCCGGATGCCGACCCCGCCACCAGTGAGGGCGTCTTCGTCTTCACCAGCTCCGCCCCCAAGGTCGCCGTCGGCGACTCGGTCACAGTCACGGGCACGGTCTCGGAGTACGTCCCGGGCGGCGTCTCCACCGGCAACCAGTCGGTGACGGAGATCGGCAAGCCGACCGTCACGGTCGTCTCCAGCGGCAACGCCGTCCCGGCCGCGACGGTCGTCGACGCGGAGTCCGTGCCGGACGTCTACGCCCCCGCGGGCGACACCGCCGCGAGCGGTTCGGTCAACGCGCTCACCCTGGAGCCGACGCGGTACGCCCTGGACTACTACGAGTCCCTCGAGGGCATGAACGTCCAGGTCGCCGACACCCGTGTGGTCACCGCCACCGACCCGTACACCGAGCTGTGGGTCACGGTGAAGCCGCACGAGCACGCCACCCGCCGCGGCGGCACGGTGTACGGCTCGTACACCTCGCAGAACACGGGACGGATACAGATCCAGTCCCTCGGCGCGACCGCCGACTTCCCGACCGCGAACGTCGGCGACAAGCTCACCGGCACCACCGCGGGTCCGCTCGACTACAACCAGTTCGGCGGCTACACGCTCGTCGCCAACCAGCTGGGCACCCTGGAGAAGGGCGGCCTGGAGCGCGAGACGACGCGGAAGCAGTCACGCGGCGAGCTCGCGGTGGCGACGTACAACGTCGAGAACCTCGACCCGGGCGACGCCACGTTCGACGCCCACGCGTCCGCGATCGTGAACAACCTGAACTCGCCCGACATCGTGTCCTTGGAGGAGATCCAGGACAACAACGGCGCGAAGGACGACGGCACGGTCGCCGCCGACCAGACGGTCGACAAGCTGATCGACGCGATCGTGGCGGCGGGCGGCCCGAAGTACGACTGGCGCTCCATCGACCCCGTCAACGACCAGGACGGCGGCGAGCCCGGCGGCAACATCCGCCAGGTCTTCCTCTTCAACCCCGAGCGGGTCTCCTTCACCGACCGCGCGGGCGGCGACTCGACGACCGCCGTCGGCGTCACGAAGGTGCACGGCAAGGCGCAGCTCACCGCGTCCCCGGGCCGCGTCGACCCGGCCAACACGGCCTGGAACAGCAGCCGCAAGCCGCTCGCGGGCGAGTTCGTCTTCCGCGGCCACACAGTGTTCGTGATCGCCAACCACCTCAACTCCAAGGGTGGCGACCAGGGGCTGACCGCGCAGTACCAGCCCCCGACGCGCAGCTCGGAGGTCCAGCGGCACACCCAGGCGACCGCGGTGAACGCCTTCGTCAACGAGATCCTGAAGACGCAGAAGAACGCCGACGTCATCGCGCTCGGCGACATGAACGACTTCGAGTTCTCGGACACCGCCAAGATCCTCGAGGGTGACGGCGAGCTCTGGTCGGCGATCAAGTCGCTGCCGAAGAGGGAGCGTTACACGTACGACTACCAGGGCAACGAGCAGGTTCTGGACCAGATCCTGGTCAGCCCGTCGATTCGCGGGGACTGCGACCTCGACTACGACAGCGTGCACATCAACTCGGAGTTCTCCGACCAGATCAGCGACCACGACCCGCAGGTGCTGCGGTTCCGTCCGTAGTCGCTCAGGTACGCGAGAGCCCGGCCCTTTCGTCCGGGGGGCCGGGCTCTTCGCCTGCGCGGGCCTCCCACCGGGCCGGGCCCTCTCCGCTCGCGGGGGACTCCCGTGGCACCGGGCTCGTGGCCCCGCGCGCGGGTCAGCCGGTGAAGACCCCGTCGAGCCAGCCCTTCCAGGCGGTCTCGTTGACCTTGGCGTCGGCGTCGGGCGCGAAGTCGTGGACGCTCATGCCGACCGGCGCACCCCAGCGGCCGCGCCCGAAGAAGCGGATGAGCGCGTTGTCGGTGCGCAGCCCGATGAAGTACGGGTTGCGGTAGTCGACCACGGCGTCGAAGGCCTCGCCGCCGGGCCCCTCGGCCCGGACCCGCGCACCCTCGGCGGTGTCGTCCGCGAGACCGAGCGCCCGTCCGACGGCGGCGAAGGCGTCGGTGGCCGCGGACGCGCCGGGTCCCTGGAACGTCGCGAAGGCGACCGGGCGGCCCGCGAAGTGGGTCACGTACTCACGCAGGGTGTGCAGATAGAAGTCGGTGTGCTTGTCGGCTCCGTCGTACTGGTTGTCCCAGTCGTCGGTGAAGATGCCGCTGTGCACGTACCGCACCCAGGAGTGCCGTCCGTCGTCGCGGGCCTCGATGGTGTGGTCGATCTGATTGAGGCTCTGCGTCGGCATCCCGACGTCCTCGCTGCGCACGGTCAGCCGGTGCGGTGGGTTCCAGGCGGTGATGGTGCTGCCGAAGGGGCCGGCCCCGCCCTCGCGGGGCTCGTACTCCATGGGCCACAGCCAGCCGCCGCTGCCGCTGGTGATCGCGTCCCACACCTGACCGGGCGGCACGTCGACCTCGTACTCGCGGGCGATCTCGAATTCCTTGGACATGATGACGACTCCTGAATGATCAGTGGGCAACTTCGCGGCCCGCGGGGGGTTCCACGGCTTCGGGTCCGGCCGTGGTTTCGGGTCCAGCCGTTGTTCCGGGTCCCGTTGTGGTTCCGCGTCCGGCCGTGGTTCTGGGTCCCGTTGTGGTTTCCGGTCCTGCGCCGGCTTCGAATCCGGCTATGGCTGCTCTTTCTGCCACGGCCTCGGATCCGGGCGCGGCCTCGATGTCCGCCACGGCCTCCTCGGGTGCGGATGCGGTCTCGGGTTTGACCGTGGGGTGGACGGCGACGACGATCCGGTGCGGGCGCCCGTCCTCCGCGTCCCCGTCGTGGTATTTGCGGATGAGCGCACTGACCCCCACCGTCAGCTCCTCGATGAACGCGGCCCGGTCGGCGGCCGATGCGAAGGTCACCTCGCCGTCGAGCGCGTACGTCGCCAGTCGTTTACGGGCCTTCGCGGCGCCGGTGACGAGCGAGCCGACGTCCCGGACGAGCCGGGCACCGAGCGCGAGCAGCCAGCGGGCTGACAGCTGGTCCCGGAAGCGGTCCGGATCGGGCTGTACGGCGGCCAGCGCGAGCGGCGAGATGACGTACGACGCCGCGGTCGCGCGCATCAGCCGCTCGGTGACATTGCCCTTGCGGCGCTCGCCCGCCAGCTCGACCAGGCCGTGCCGCTCCAGCGTCTTGAGGTGATAGTTCACCTTCTGCCGGGGCAGGCCGACCTTGCCGGCCAGCATGGCGGCCGACGCGGGTCCTGCGGCCAGCTCGGCCAGCAACCGGGCCCTTATGGGGTCCAGCGACACGGCGGCGGCCTCGGCGTCCTCGATCACGGTCACGTCCAACATGACTCCACGGTCCCACCGAAAACTTTTTTTGTCCAGACGGTTCGAATCGTCGGCGAGTCGTGCTGTCAGGGGGCTGGGGTTCCTGTTCCGGGACGGCCGATGGTCTGGGGAGGCGGGTGATCCGGGGAGGCGGGTGGTCCGGGAGGCTCTGGGGAGGCCGTGGTCCGGGGAGGCAGGTGAGCCCGGGTGGCCGGTGGTCCGTGCTCACCGGGACGCCCCGGCGGGCTTCAGCGGCGCGATACGGGCAACACGGCGGTCATGGACGAGAAGCGACCGGAATCGAAGCAGCGAGCTCTTCCGGACACGGACGCGGACACGGAGACCGGCACCGGCACTGGCACTGGCACTGGCACTGGCACCGAGGCGGACACGGGCACGGTGTCGGCGGGGCCCGCCGAGAAGGACGGCCCCGTCAGACTGCCCGTGCGAGCTTGGTGGGCCGTGTCGTGGCGCACGGCGAAAGAGTTCCGGGACGACGAACTCGCCGACCGTGCGGCCGCGTTGACCTACTACGGCGTGCTGTCCCTGTTCCCCGCGCTCCTGGTGGCGGTGTCCCTGCTGGGCGTCATGGGACAGCGCGTCACGGACAAACTCCTCGCCAACGTGGGGGACTTGGCGCCTGGCCCGGCACGCGAGATCCTGCGTGACGCGGTGGCACAACTGGGCGACAGCGGCGGTACGGGCGGGGTGCTGGCGATCGTCGGACTGCTCACGGCGCTGTGGTCCGCGTCCGGGTACGTCGGCGCGTTCATCCGCGCGTCCAACGCGGTGTACGACCTGCCGGAGGGCCGTCCGGTCTGGAAGGTCACACCGCTGAGGCTGGCTCTCACCGTCATGCTGATGCTGCTTCTCACCGGGAGCGCGATCATCGTGGTGTTCACCGGACCGCTGGCCGAGCGGGCGGGCACGGCGATCGGGCTCGGCGACGCGGCGATCGCGGCGTGGTCGATCGCCAAGTGGCCTGTCCTGCTCGTGTTCGTCGAGCTGATGATCGCGCTGCTGTACTGGGCCGCTCCCAACGTCTCCGGCCGCGGCTTCCGTTGGTTCAGCCCGGGCAGCGTCGTCGCCACCCTGATCTGGCTGACCGCGTCCGCGGGATTCGCCGTCTACGCCGCCGGCTACGGCTCGTACAACAAGACGTACGGCACGCTCGCGGGCGCCATCATCTTCCTCGTGTGGCTCTGGCTCACCAACCTGGCCATCCTCCTGGGCCTGGAGTTCGACGCCGAGCTCGCCCGCCAGCGCGCCATCGCCCACGGTCGGCTCCCGACCGAGGAGCCCTACGTCGAACCGCGCGACACCCGCAAGTGGCCCCCACGTCTGCAGGCGCTGCGCGCGGCCCGGGCGAAGGCGGAGACGGGAGTCGGGCCGACGCGCAGGGGAACCGAGCGAGACACCGCCGAGCGGATGTGATGCCAGGACTGCGGTGGCAGACCCGCGGACTCAGGCTTGCGCCGTCAGGACTGCGGCATCGCAACTGCGGTGCCAGGCCCGCGGATTCAGGCCCGCGCCGTCAGGAGGGCGGCTTCACAACTGCGGTGCCAGACCCACGGATTCAGGCCCGCGCCGTCAGGACTGCGGCATCAAAACTGTGGCATCAAAACTGCGGTGCCAGGACTGCGGCCCCGTAACCGCCTTGCCAGAGCGGGGCGTCGAAGCGGGGACGGCGGCACACGATGCGGCGGCGAACCGGAGTCCGGTTCGCCGCCGCATCGCTCCCCTCCGGCTCCTCCGACGGGCCTCAAGGGTGCCGTCGACGACCGTTGCGCCGCCGTCGGAGCGGGCTCACCGCGAGCACCGGGCAGGGTACGGCTTCCGGTCCACGGACACCCCGGGTCCACGGTCCACACCCCGTGGTCCCGACGCCCCGCCCTTTCTCGCTCGCGGAGGGTCGGGTACCCGGACCGGCTCGGGCCATCCCTACGATCCCGGGTCGCGCAGACGGGCCAACTGACCCTGGAACCAGTCGAGTCGGGCTTGGAGCAGCGCCGCCTCCGCGACCAGCTCGGACACCCCGAGACCGGCAGTGGCCACCACGGAACCGCCGGTGGCCCGGACCCGCAGGCCCTCCCCGGCCAGCCGCGCGAAGGAGGCGAGCGAGAGCGACGTACGACCGCGTACGCATCCCGCGCAGGTGGCGGTCAGGGCGCGCCAGCCAGGACGCCCCCATCCGGCGTCGGCCAGCGCCCCGGCCACGGCCCCGCACCCGCAGGGGCCGACGGTGGCGCAGCGCACCCGCTGACGGGCGTAACGGAAACCCCGCTCGAAGCGGATGTAGGCACCGAGGACGGAGACTTCGAGGAGAACGGCGGCCCGGTGTTCGGCGGTGCACAGCATCGCCTCGGCGACGGCGGACTCGTGCACGCAGTGGAAGCCGCAGTCGCAGCGGCGGTGCGGCGCGCGGTGCCGCCGTCCGTAGACACAGCGCGCCTCGTCCAGCACTCCGTACGGCAGCGCCCCGCCCAGCGATACGCCGGTGAACCCGGCCCGGGTACCGTCCGGGGACAGCACCGGGTGGGCGATCTTGTATCCGGTCGGCGGCTCCGTCGGGCGTTCCTCGGGGAGCCGCAGCCTCATCGTCCGGCCGGAACCTCTTCGGGCGCGGACGCCTCCGACTCCTCGATGATCTCGGGGAGTTCGAACGCGTCCTCGGGTACGTGAGCCTGCTCCTCCGCGACTCCGGTGGCGAGTGCCTTGCCGAGCCTCATGACGCCTCCCATGACCTGCGGTCGGTGACCTTCCGGTCCATGGTGGCCCATGAAGGGCGGACCGGTACATAGGGCCTCGGACCGAGGGACCGGCGGCACATCTCAGCAACGCTTATCGATATGCCGTAGAAGATTTAAGTGGAGCTGTACGGTCATCGCGCCGAGACTGCTCGTATGACGAACTCCGACCGGACTCCGGCACCCTTCGGCCGGGCGCTCTGCGCGATGATCACACCGTTCACCGAGGCGGGCGCGCTCGACCTCGACGGCGCCCGGCGCCTCGCCGACCGTCTGGTGCGCGAGGGCTGCGACGGCCTGGTACTGAACGGCACCACGGGCGAATCGCCGACCACCTCGGACGCGGAGAAGTCCGCGCTGGTCCGCGCGGTCCGCGAGGCGGTCGGCGGCCGGGCCCGCCTGGTCACGGGCGTCGGCTCGTCCGACACCCGGCACACGGTCGATCTCGCTCTGGCGGCCGGGGAGGCGGGCGCGGACGGCGCACTCGTCGTCACCCCGTACTACTCGAAGCCGCCGCAGGACGCGCTGGAGGCACACTTCACCGAGGTCGCGGACGCGTCCGAACTGCCGCTCATGCTCTACGACATCCCCGGCCGCACCGGCACCCGCATCGAACCCGACACGATGATCCGGCTCGCCGCGCACCCCCGGATCGTGGCCGTGAAGGACTGCGCGTACGACCTGCTCGGCACACAAAGGGTGCTGGCCCGAACGGAGTTGGCGTACTACGCGGGCTGCGACGAGCACGTGCTCGCCCTGTACGCGGTGGGCGGCGCCGGGTACGTCAGCACGGTGGCGAACGTCGCGCCGGGCCTGCTGCGGGCCGTGCTCGACGCGTTCGACGGCGGCGACACGGCGGGGGCGGCCCGGCTGATGCGGCGGGCCCTGCCGCTGATCGAGGCGACGACGGGGGCGGGACTGCCCGGCACGGTCACCGCGAAGGCACTGCTGGCCGCGCTCGGGCTGCCGGCAGGCCCGGTACGGGCACCGCTGCGGCCCGCCGACCGGGAGACGGCCGACGGGCTGCGGGCAGTGCTCGCCGAGGTCACGGACGAGTTCGCTGTGCTCTAGCGAGCAGCGGGCGAGGGAGGCTCAGCGCTCGGCGAAGACGGGCTCCCAGCGCCCCACCGAGCCGTCGGTGCCGCGGAGGAAGCCGCTGAGCGGCACCTCCTTGTCGCTGCCGATGGTGACCAGCACCAACCGGTTGTGGAACTCGTTCTTGTCGCCCTTGCCGATGTCCCAGGCGATCAGGGATTTGTCGTCGGCCCAGGCGAGCAGCACCTGGCCGTGGACCTCGGCCAGGTGCTTGCCGGTACGCGGGTCGAGGATCCACGAGGATGTGTGCCACTTCTCGCCCGCGAACTCCCCGGCGAGCCGGGTGCCGTCGGGCGACAGGCCGGCCGTGACGAACCAGGTGCGGTACCGCTCCTCGTCGGGCACGCCCACCTCTCGGCCGGACATGTCGTAGAAGCGATCAGTGGGCGTGCTCGACTGCCTGCCCGTGACGGTCCTCCCGTCGCGGCAGAACCCGAAGTCCTGGCGAAGGTTGATCTCGTGGCCCTGGTTGTCCCGTTTCACCCCCACCGCGGCCCAGGAGCCCTTCCCCGACGCCACGTCGAAGACGTAGAAACCGGTGCGGGAGGACATCACCGGCACAGGGATACCATCGGCGCCCGTTCTGGTCATGATGTCAGGATTATCCTCGTACGTCGTCGCGACGAGTTTCGTGCCGTTGCGCGAGAACTCCAGCCCGCCCACCGGGTGGTCGACCGGGATCCACCTCTCGACCTTGCCGCTCGCGAGGTCGAGCAGGCCGATCCGGCGCCCGGGCAGGTGCTGCTCCAGTACGGCGGCGGTCCGCAGGCCGCGGGCCACCGCGACCCACGACCACCGGGTGTCCTTCTCGTAGTGGCCGGACTTCGGGTCGAGCAGCCAGTAGGTGCGCGTCCTGAGGCCCTTGTGGGCGGTCCGCCAGTCGGTCTTCTGGGTGTAGTACGCGGCCAGCGCCGTGCTCCCGGCCGCGACCAGCGAGCGCACCGGCGACTGCGCCGGGTGCGCGGCGGTCGGTTTGGGGTCCACCCTTCCCAAGGGCCGTACATCGTGTCCCCCGGACTCCAGCCGCGGCACCCCGATCGCGGCGGTGATCGCCGCGGCGACGGCGACCGCGACGGACGCGATGCGCCGGGTCCGGCGGCGCCTGCGCACGGTCAGGACCCGGTCGGCGAGGCCGGGGCCGGGTGGCGGCTGCTCGGCGGCCTGCTCGCGCAGCGCCTCGCTCATCAGTTCCTCGATGTTCACGGGCGTACCTCCACGGGCGAGTAGTCACGGGACGACGACCGTTCACCGGCGGCGGGGGCGAGCGCGGCGAGTTCGGGCGCGAGGGCGCGCAGCCGGGCCAGGGAGCGGTGGGCGGTGGACCGCACGGTACCCACGGAGCAGCCCAGCAGCCGGGCCACGTCGGCCTCCGGCAGGTCCTCGAAGTAGCGCAGCACCAGGACGGTGCGCTGGCGCGCGGTGAGCCGGGACAGCGCCTCGCGCATCACTAGGCGCAGGTCGGTGGCGGCCGCCGTGTCGGTGCCCGGTGGGCCGGTCTCGGGCAGATGAGCGACGCTGAACTCGCGTCGCCGCCACTTCAGCCGCCAGCGGCTGATCTGCTGACGGTAGAGCACCTGCCGTACGTACGCCTCGGGTTCGTCGATCCGGTGCCATCGTCCGGCGGCCTTGATCAGCGCGTTCTGCAGCAGGTCCTCGGCGGCGTGCCGGTCCCCGCCACTGAGGAGCACGGCCGTCTTCAGCAGCGCGGACGACCGGTTCGCCACGAACTCCCGGAAACTCTCCTGGCCTTCGGCATCCATCGTCACCTTCTCTTCCCCGGCGGCCCCTTGCGACCCACCCCTGTGCCCCAGGTGACGCGCGCCGCCACCCCCTGCTATGCCTCCCGCGACGAACCGGGCCGAAAGAAGCGCTCCCGCCCCGGGCCGGTACCCTCCGCCCCGACCGGGTGAGCCGGCCGCGGGACCCGGCGCTCCCGGAGGCGGTAGACGTGAGACTTGCCTCTCATGAAATATGAGAGGAGACTCTCACGTCATGGACTCCGGTAATCGTCTGGGCGATATCGAGATCACTGATCCGCAGGCGATGCGGGCGCTGGCGCATCCGGTGCGGCTGGCGATCCTCGAACGCCTGCAGCGGCACGGGCCGGCGACGGCCACGCAACTCGCGCCCCACGTGGGAGCGACCCCGTCGGTGACCAGCTGGCATCTGCGGCATCTGGCGGGCTTCGGGCTGATCCGCGACGCCGAGCCGGGCCCGGATCGCCGGCAGCGGCGGTGGGAAGCGGTGGCGCGGGGCTTCCGGTTCGAAGCGCCGGAGGATCCGGACGACGAGGAGGGCAGGTCGGCCGCGCGGGTCCTGTCCCGGGAGATGTTCCTGCGATACGGGGATCTGCCGAACCGGTGGGCCGCGGAGGTCGAGCCCGGGCTCGATTCCGTGTGGCGGCGGCTCGCGGGTCTGGCCAACACCCGCGTCGTCGTCTCCGCCCATGAACTCGCCGCCATCGAGGACGCGATCGAGCGCGTTCTCGCGCCCTACGTGACACGTGACGAGGCCGCGCGTCCGGCCGACGGCCGCGGCGTCCGGCTGCTGCGTTACGTCCTGCCGGAAAGTACCGAGGAGCAGACCGGCGGGACCCGATGAGCGCCGCGCACCAGGAATTACCCGTGCCGCTGTGGCGTGATCGGCGGTTCCGTCGTTTCTGGGCGGGCCAGTCGGTCTCGCAGTTCGGCGACCGGATCACCGAACTGGCGCTGCCACTGATCGCGGTGGGGGCGCTGCGCGCCTCGGCCAATCAGGTGGCCTGGCTGACCGCGCTGATCTGGACCCCGAACCTGCTCGGGATCGTCCTCGGCGCCTGGGTCGACCGCCGCGTCCACAAGCGGCGCCTGATGGTGCTCGCCGACCTGGTGCGCGCCGCGGTACTGCTCTCCCTTCCGGCCGCCCATCTGCTGGGGGTGGTGACGCTGGGTCAGTTGTATGCCGTCGCGTTGCTGACCGGTGCGGCAGGGGTGCTGTTCAACACCGCCTATCCGCCGTTCTTCGTCCACCTGGTGCCCCGGTCGTCCTACCTCGACGCGAACAGCAAGCTCAGTGCCAGCCGTTCCGCGTCATACGTCGTCGGCCCGGCGATCGGTGGTGTGCTGGTCCAGGCGTTGACCGCTCCCGTCACCGTCGTCGTCGACGCCCTGACGTTCCTGGCGTCCGCGGTTCTGGTCGGTCGGATTCCGGTCGACGAACCGCCGGCCGCCCATGACCAAGGGGCACCCTTGCTGCTACGACGCGCCAAGGAGGGACTGGTGTTCGTCATCCGTCACCCGGTGCTGAGGGCGAGCCTCGGGTGCGCGGCGACCGTCAACTTCTTCACCTTCGTCGCGGGCAGTGGGCTGATCGTGCTGTTCGCCAGCAGGAACCTCGGACTGACCGCGGGGGTCATCGGCCTGGCGTTCGGAATCGGCGCCACGGGCTCGCTCCTTGGCGCGGTGCTCGCCCCGAAGATCTCACGAAGGTTCGGCGTGGGCCGCAGCATCGTCGTGGGAGCTGTGCTGTTCCCGGCGCCGATCGCCCTCGCCGCCGCTGCGGGCGGCCCGCTCTGGGTTCGCGCCGGAGCCTTGGCCGCAGTCGAGTTCCTCTCCGGCGTCGGCGTCATGCTGTTCGACGTCAACCTCAACTCCCTTCAGGCGGACGTGATCCCCGATGGCATGCGCAGTCGAGTGGCCGGCGCGTACAGCACGATCAATTACGGCTTACGCCCTGTGGGCGCCGTCCTCGGTGGCCTTCTCGCCACCCTCGTCGGCCTCCGGGTGACCCTCCTGATCGGTGCCGTCGGCGGAGCGCTGTCGCTGCTGTGGCTGCTGCCCTCGCCGATACCACGCATCCGCTCCCTGACTCCCGACCGTCCGACAGCTCACGCCAACGACCTGCGCGCCGACGCGTGACCACCGCCCCGCCGCCCCTCGCCGTGCCTGCCGGGACGTTGGGGAGCCGGAAGAAATTTCCCGCTCCCCCGGCCCGGTGTCCTCTACCGTGACCCGATGAGCCGACCCTTGCTGTTCCTCGACGTCGACGGCCCGCTCAACCCGTACGCGGCCCAGAAGGAGCGTCGGCCCCCGGGATACACGACGATCCGGGTGGCCCTGGAGCCCGGTCGGCCCCTGCGCGTCTGGCTGCACCCCGACCACGGCCGCGCTCTCCTCGCCCTCGGCTACGACCTGTGCTGGGCCACCACCTGGATGGACGCCGCCAATCGCTGGATCGCCCCCGTGATCGGCCTGCCGGAACTCCCCTACGTCGACTTCACCGGCGCCCTCTTCGCCGAGCGCCCGGACGGTGTCCACTGGAAGACGGAACGCATCGTGGCCTACGCCGAGGGCCGCCCCTTCGCCTGGGTGGACGACGAACAGAGCCCGGCCGACGAGGTGTTCGTCTCCGCGCGCCATCCCGCACCCGCGCTCCTGCGGCACGTCAACCCCCGACTCGGCCTGCGCGACGCCGACTTCGAGGCCCTGACGGAATTCGCCACGCGCCTCGACACCTAGCGAATGCCCTCCTGCGACAACGCGCAAGGCTGCGAACCGCAGGCGCGGCCGCAGGTGATCACCTCGCTGCGGGCCGTCCTCGGCTCGCGGCCGATGTCCGATGGGAACGCGCGTACTTGACGGCCCTCGGCCGGTGCGGTTCTTGGGTCCGGCTCGTGGACGTCGTGGCTCACTCGATCAGCCGCCTTAGGGTTTTCGCATGGCAAGCACACTCCGTCTGGAGAAGATCACTCCGGACAACATCGACGCCGCGATCAGCGTGCGGGTCCGTCCGGAGCAAGAACACTTGGTCGCGCCGGTCGTGAAGTCGCTGGCCGAGGCGTATGTCCATACTCGAACAGCCTGGCCCCGTCTCATCCTTGACAACGGCAGACCTGTCGGCTTCCTCATGGCCTTCTTCGACATCGACTGGCTGGGCGACGGGTCGGGCAAGGACATCCGCTCCGGGCTCTGGCGTCTCAACATCGCAGCCGGCGTACAGGGGCGGGGTTATGGCCGCTTCGCGGTCGAGTCCGTGGCTGCCGAGATCCGCAGTCGCGGCGGCACCCGACTGACAACTACTTGGCATCCGGGCAAGGACGGTCCGGAAGATTTCTACTTGGGGCTCGGCTTCCGTCCGACCGGCGAGACGAGCGGGAGTCAGGCAGTCGGCGAGCTGGACTTGCTAGCCCGGCTGGTGCCTCCGGAACCCTCCTGAAGCGGCACTCACGCACGAGCGCCCTCCCGGGCAGCCTTCGGGCTACGGAAGGGCGCTCGACGTGACCAGCGTCGACAACTGCCGGCAACTCAGCAGCAGTTCAGAGCGATGATCGCGCAGGCGGCCGCGACTCGCGTCCGCCGATGATCAGTTGCGACTGACCAGTCGTCACCGATCAGTTCTGGCTGATCAGTTGTGGCTGTGCAGGACCTCGTTCAGGCCGCCCCACACCGCGTTGTTCGGGCGGGCCTCGACGGTTCCGGTGACCGAGTTGCGGCGAAAGAGGATGTTCGAAGCCCCGGACAGCTCGCGGGCCTTGACGATGTCGCCGTCGGGCATCGTCACGCGCGTGCCGGCGGTGACGTACAGCCCGGCCTCGACCACGCACTCGTCGCCGAGGGCGATGCCGACGCCCGCCTCCGCGCCGACGAGGCAGCGCTCGCCGATGGTGATACGGACGTTGCCGCCACCCGAGAGGGTGCCCATGGTGGACGCGCCGCCGCCGATGTCCGAACCGTTGCCGACGACGACACCGGCGGAGATGCGGCCCTCGACCATGGAGGTGCCGAGCGTGCCCGCGTTGAAGTTCACGAAGCCCTCGTGCATGACGGTCGTGCCCTCGGCGAGGTGCGCGCCGAGGCGGACCCGGTCGGCGTCGGCGATGCGGACGCCCTTGGGCGCGACATAGTCCGTCATGCGCGGGAACTTGTCGATGGAGGTCACCTGGAGGTGCAGGCCGGCGGCGCGGGCGTTCAGCCGGACCTTCTCGATGTCGTCGACGGCGACCGGGCCGAGCGAGGTCCAGGCGACGTTGGCGAGCAGGCCGAACACGCCGTCCAGGTTCTGGCCGTGCGGCTTGACCAGGCGGTGCGAGAGGAGGTGCAGGCGCAGGTATGCGTCGTGCGCGTCGAGCGGCTTGTCGTCCAGCGACGCGATGACCGTACGGACCGCGACCACTTCGACGCCCCGGCGGGCGTCCGGACCGATGGCCTGCGCGGCGCCTTCGCCGAGCAGTTCCACGGCCCGCTCGGCGGACAGCCGCTCGGTGCCGGCCGGGCCGGGCTCGGCGGACAGTTCGGGCGCGGGGAACCAGGTGTCGAGAACAGTGCCGTCCGCGGTGAGGGTGGCGAGCCCGGCGGCGACGGCGCCGGTGGTACGAGAAGCAGTCGTGTCGGTCATGGATGCAACCTAACTTGACGGGGGCCGCGCGGGCGAACCGGTACGCGGGGCGTCTCGGCCACCGGGCGCCCACTCACCTCCCGGGCCGTCCCCGGTCACCGCCCCCGGCCGTCCCCGGCCGTCCCCAGTCACCATCCCCGGCCTTCCCCGGTCACCGTCCCGGGGCGTACCCGGTCACCATCCCCGGCCGTCCCCAGCCACCGTCCCGGGCCGTACCCGGTCACCATCCCCGGCCGTCCCCAGCCACCGTCCCGGGCCGTCCCCAGCCACCGTCCCGGGCCGTACCCGGTCACCATCCCGGGCCGTCCCCGGCCGTCCCGGCCGTACCCGGTCACCCGTCCCCGGCGTCTCCGCTCGCCTCGCCGTGCGGCAGGACCCGCGCCAGCACCTCCCGCGCGTACCCCTCGTCGTACGACGTCCCCGTCAGCAGCACCTGGAGACAGATCCCGTCCAGCAGGGCGACGAGCGCCCGCGCGGTGACCGGATCCGTGCGGCGTGCCAGCGGTTCGACGAGGCTGTCGATCCATTCGGCGGCAACCGGGCGCAGGGCGGGTCTGCGGAGGGCGGCGAGGTAGAGCTCGTACTCCAGCTCCACGCCCGTGCGGTCGCCTGCGAGCCATTCGCCGATCAGCCCGGCGAGTTCGGCGGCCAGGTCGGCACGGGTGTCCTCCAGGGTGCCGCGCGCCGCGAGGACCTTGGCGAAGCCCTCGTTCGCCTGGCGCAGGGCGGCGACCATGAGTTCGTCGAGGGTCTTGAAGTGGTACGTCGTGGAGCCGAGCGGCACATCGGCCTCGGCGGCGACGGAGCGATGGCTGAGCCCGGCGATGCCCTTGGCGCCGACGACACGGATCGCTGCGTCGATGATCCGCTGCCGCCGCTCCGGGTCGTACCGGCGCGCCATCACGGGCCGCCGTCCGCCGCGCCGGGCGCGGCCATCAGTGCGCCCCGCCCAGATTCAGCAGCACGACCCCACCGATGATCAGCGCGATCCCGGCGGCCTTCGCCGCCGTGAGTCCCTCGCCGAGGAACAGCATGCCGATCGCCGCGATGGCGGCGGTGCCGACGCCGGCCCAGATCGCGTAGGCCGTGCCGACCGAGACGGTCTTCAGGGTCTGCGCGAGCAGCGCGAAGGCGACGACATATCCGAGGACGGTCAGCAGGGACGGCCACAGCCTGCTGAAACCCTCCGTGTACTTCATCGCGGTGGTCGCGCCGACCTCCGCCGCGATGGCTCCGGCGAGCAGTACGTATCCCATGCGTACGACTGTACACATGGAGGCATTGAGTGCGTACAGGTGTACATATCGATGCCGCACCGCCCGAGGCGACCCCGCAAATCCCGTGGGCACCATGCGCCCCAACGGATGTCGTTCGCGATCTCAGGGGGCCGGAGTCGCACAGACTGCCCATGCCCCAGCTGGGGCCTTCCCTGGTGCTCTCGGTGATCTCGGGTGTCGTCGTCCAGCCGCTCTCCATGGTGTTCATGCCGCTGGTGACGAACCTGCTGTACATCGACCAGCGCATCCGCAGGGAGTGCCTGCGGACGTGCTGATACGCGCGGCCGCCGTTCCGGGGACGCCCGGCGGGCCGAGGAGCCCGGCGTTCCGGGGACGCCCGGCTCAGTCCACCAGCGACTTCTTCGGCCGCAGCACACAGAACTCGTTGCCCTCCGGATCGGCGAGGACGACCCAGCTGACGTCCGGGCCCTGCCCCACGTCGGCACGGCGCGCCCCGAGGGCGAGGATCCGCTCGACCTCGGCGGCCTGGTCGTCCGGCGTGAGATCGATGTGGAGCCGGTTCTTGACGGTCTTGCGCTCGGCAACCGGCACGAAGCAGAGTCCGGGCAGCGTGTGCACGTCGGAGCCGATGACGATCTCGTCCTCGGCCTCGAACAGCACACGCCAGTCGAGGACTTGACACCAGAAGCGGGCCAGCACGGGCAGGTCGTGGGCGTCGACGACGAGGTGGTAGAAGGAGACAGCCATGAACGGCAGTCTCCCCCGCCGCGAGGAGGTCCGCCACCGCCGCCGGACACGCCTGCCGGCGGACCTCCCCGGAAGGACACCTGCCGGCGGACCCTCCCCAGGAAGGCGCGTCACCCAAGCGCTCCAGGACGGCTCCGGAACCGCTCCCCCGGACCGCTCCCGCACCGCCACCGTCCCTCGCCACCGTCCCTCGCCACCACCACCCGGCACCGGCACCCACCACCTGGCACCCGGCGCCGCCCTCCATCACCCGGCACCCGGCACCCGGCACCCGGCACCCGGCACGGCCCAACTCCCGCAGCTCTGTGAGTGATTGCCCGAAAACACTGCAGGCAATTCCCGGTATCGCTGCGGGAAACGAGTGCTCAGAAGTCACCGGTTCCACTACTGTTTCACCAGCCGCACACCGGGTCTCCATGACCGCCCGCTCCGTGTGCCGCACCCTCCGCCCCTCGCTTCCCCCCTCGCGCGCTCGCCCTCCCCTGTTTAGGAACGCGTATGCCAGAAGTGGCGCCCGGATCCGGGCCCGACCGACCCACCCCCTCCAGGGAGATCGTGCCCTGGCGCCCCACCCCGCACGGCGCGCCCTACCCGGCGTCGACCGACCTCGTTCCCTTGCCCCCGGCGCCCTGGGAGGCGGTCGGGGTGGGTGACGAGGGCAGACTGCCCGGGACGCGGCGGCTCTGGCTGGCCGGCGGGCTCGCGGTGGCCGTGTCCATCGCCGTCGTGGCCGTGATCTCCGTACAGGCGAACCGTTCTGACGATCCATCACAGGACTTCGCGGGCAACAGGACCACGGCCGACACGACGAACCCCTTCCTCCTCGGCGCCCCCGCCATGTCCACCGGAGCGACCACGCCCCCGGCGGGCAAGAACGCACTGGCCTCGCCCGGCAGTTCACGCTCGGCCTCACCTGATTCCGCGTCGCGGGGTTCCGTGTCGCCCCGACCGTCGGACCGGGGTTCCGCCGGCCGAACCGTTCCCGGAGCGTCGAAGCCCACCGCGTCCGGCACCGCTTCGTCGCCCAGGCCGGCCTCTTCGTGGAAGTCGGTCCAGGCGGTCAACTACCCCGACCGCTTCTGGCATCTGAGCGACGGACAGGTCCGGCTCGACCCGGTGAATTCGAGCAGCTCGGCGGCGACCCGGCGGGCCGCCAGCTTCAAGGTGGTCCCCGGACTGGCGAAGTCCTCCTGCTACTCCTTCGCCACCGCCGACGGCTCCTACCTGCGCCACCAGAACTTCCTGCTGCGCGCCGACCGCGACGACGGCTCCGCCCTCTTCCGGAAGGACGCCACCTTCTGCCCCCGCGCGTCCTCCTACTCCGGCGCGGTCATGCTGGAGGCGGTCAACTACCCGGGCCGCTTCCTGCGCCACCGCAACTTCCAGCTCCGCCTGGGGCGGTCCGAGCGCGGCAGGCTCTACCGGGCGGACTCGGCGTTCCGCGTGGTGCGGGGCTGGGCCTGAGACCCGGGCATCCCCCGGGGGAAACGCGATGGGGCGGCACCCGAAGGCGCCGCCCCATGCGAGGTACTGAGGGCCGAGGCCCCGAAGTACCGGGACACTTCAGCACCGAGGCACCGAAGTACCGACGTGCTGAAGTCCCGACGTGCTGAAGTCCCGACCTACCGAAGTCTCGACGTACCGAAGTACCGAAGACTCAGACGTTGAAGCCGAGCGCCCGAAGCTGCTCGCGGCCGTCGTCCGTGATCTTGTCCGGGCCCCACGGCGGCATCCAGACCCAGTTGATGCGCAGCTCGTTGACGAGGCCGTCCGTGGCGGACTTGGCCTGGTCCTCGATGACATCGGTGAGCGGACAGGCCGCGGACGTCAGGGTCATGTCGATCGTCGCGATGTTCGCGTCGTCGATGTGAATGCCGTAGATGAGGCCGAGGTTGACGACGTCGATGCCCAACTCGGGGTCGACGACGTCGTAGAGCGCCTCGCGGACCTCTTCCTCCGAGGCCGGCTTCGTCGTCAGGTTCTCGCCCGACGCCACAGCGGTCTCGCCCGATGCCACGACGGACTCGTCCGACGCCGGCATCACGGCGGTCTCGTCCGATGTCACAGTGTTCTCGCTCATGCCGTCTTCCTCTCGGCGCTCTCGCCCAGAGCCTGGGCCGTCGCGTCCTTCCACGCCATCCAGCTGAGGAGGGCGCACTTGACCCGGGCCGGGTACTTGGAGACACCGGCGAACGCGACCGCGTCCTCCAGCACCTCCTCCATCGCGTCGTCGGGCTCGATCCGGCCCTTGGACTGCATCAGTTCCAGGAAGGTCTCCTGGATCTTCTGCGCGTCGGACACGTCCTTGCCGACCAGCAGGTCATTCAGTACGGAGGCCGAGGCCTGGCTGATCGAGCAGCCCTGACCCTCGTACGAGATGTCCTCGATCCGCTCGCCGTCGTACTTCACGCGCAGGGTGATCTCGTCACCGCACGTGGGATTGACGTGGTGCACCTCGGCGTCGCCGTCCCGGAGACCGCGCCCGTGCGGGTGCTTGTAGTGGTCCAGGATGACTTCCTGGTACATCGAATCCAGCTTCACGTTCCCAGCCAGCCCCTCAGCCGAAGAAGTTCCGTACGTGCTCCAGGCCGTCGACCAGAGCGTCGATCTCGGACGGCGTGGAGTACAGATAGAACGACGCCCGTGTGGTCGCAGGAATTCCGTACCGCAGGCAGACGGGACGGGCGCAGTGGTGACCGACCCGGACCGCGATGCCCTGCTCGTCGAGAACCTGGCCCACGTCGTGCGGGTGGATGTCGCCCAGCGTGAACGAGATCGCGGCGCCGCGGTCCTCGGCCGTGGTGGGGCCGATGATCCGGAGGTCGGGGACCTCCGCGAGCCGCTTCACCGCGTACTCGGTGAGCGCGTGCTCGTGGGCGAGGATCTTGTCCATGCCGATCGCGGAGAGATAGTCGATGGCAGCGCCCAGACCGACTGCCTGTGCGATCGGCGGGGTGCCCGCCTCGAACTTGTGCGGCGCCGGCGCGTACGTCGACGAGTGCATCGACACGGTCTCGATCATCTCGCCGCCGCCGAGGAACGGCGGAAGGTCCTCGAGGAGCTCCTGGCGGCCCCAGAGGATGCCGATGCCGGTCGGACCGCACATCTTGTGACCGGTGAAGGCCACGAAGTCGGCCTGGAGGGCCTGGACGTCGAGCGGCATGTGCGGCGCGGCCTGCGACGCGTCGATCAGGACCAGGGCGCCGACCTCCTGGGCGCGGCGCACTATCGCCTCGACCGGGTTCACGGTGCCCAGGATGTTCGACACCAGCACGAAGGAGACGATCTTCGTCTTCTCCGTGATGATCTCGTCGATGTTCGACAGGTCGAGACGGCCGTCGTCGGTGAGGCCGAACCACTTCAGCTTCGCGCCGGTGCGCTGCGACAGCAGCTGCCACGGAACGATGTTGGAGTGGTGCTCCATCTCCGTGATGACGATCTCGGTCTCGTGGTCGACCCGGTAGGGCTCGTCGGCCCAGCCCAGCATGTTGGCCACGAGGTTGAGCGACTCGGAGGCGTTCTTGGTGAAGATCACCTCGTCGCGGCTCGGCGCGTTGATGAACGCGGCGACCTTGTCGCGCGCGCCCTCGTACAGCGCCGTGGCCTCCTCGGCGAGCACATGCACACCGCGGTGGACGTTGGCGTTGTAGCGCTCGTAGTACTCGTTCAGGGCGTCCAGGACCTGGCGCGGCTTCTGCGAAGTCGCCGCGTTGTCCAGGTACACCAGCTTCTTACCGTCGTGGACCTGGCGGTCCAGGATGGGGAAGTCCTTGCGGATCGCCTCGGTGTCGAGGAGGCCCGGCAGCTGTGTCACGCGGATACGCCACCCTTCACGTCGACTGCGTACGACTCGTAGCCCTCGTTCTCCAGCTTGTCGGCGAGCTCGGCGCCGCCGGACTCGACGATGCGGCCGCCGGAGAAGACGTGGACGAAGTCGGGCTTGATGTAGCGCAGGATGCGCGTGTAGTGGGTGATGAGCAGGGTGCCCACCTCACCGGTCTCGCGGACGCGGTTGACGCCCTCGGAGACGATGCGCAGGGCGTCGACGTCCAGGCCGGAGTCGGTCTCGTCGAGGATCGCGATCTTCGGCTTGAGCAGCTCCAGCTGAAGGATCTCGTGGCGCTTCTTCTCACCGCCGGAGAAGCCCTCGTTGACGTTGCGCTCGGCGAAGGCCGGGTCCATGGAGAGGCGCTCCATGGTCTCCTTGACCTCCTTCACCCACGTACGCAGCTTGGGGGCCTCACCGCGGACGGCGGTGGCGGAGGTGCGCAGGAAGTTGGAGACCGAGACGCCGGGGATCTCGACCGGGTACTGCATCGCCAGGAACAGGCCCGCGCGGGCGCGCTCGTCGACGGACATCTCCAGGACGTTCTCGCCGTCGAGGGTGACGGTGCCGCTGGTGATCGTGTACTTCGGGTGGCCCGCGAGCGAGTAGGCGAGGGTCGACTTGCCCGAGCCGTTGGGGCCCATGATGGCGTGTGTCTCGCCCTGCTTCACGGTCAGGTCGACGCCCTTGAGGATCTCCTTCGTGGCGTTGTCGGCCTCGACGGTGACGTGCAGGTCGTGGATTTCAAGCGTTGCCATGGGTTCCTCAGGACTCCTGGTTGAGGGAGACGAGCACGTCGTCCCCTTCGATCTGTACGGGGTATACGGGGACGGGGCGCGTCGCGGGAAGGCCGGACGGCTTGCCGGTGCGGAGGTCGAACGCGGAGCCGTGCAGCCAGCATTCGATCTGACAGTCCTCCACCTCGCCCTCGGAGAGCGAGACGTTCGCGTGCGAGCAGATGTCGTTGATCGCGAACACCTCCCCCTCGGTCTTCACGACCGAGACCGGCGTGCCGTCGAGTTCCACCCTTTTCGGGGTGTTCTCCTCCAGCTCGCTCAGCCCACAGACGCGCACGAAGGTGCCGGGCATCAGAGCGACGCCTCCAGCTCCTCGTCGATCTTCGCGAGAAGGCGCTCTTCGATGTCGTCGACGCCGATCTGCTGGACCAGCTCGGCGAAGAAGCCGCGGACCACCAGACGGCGGGCCTCGCCGGCCGGGATGCCGCGGGCCATCAGGTAGAAGAGCTGCTCGTCGTCGAAGCGGCCGGTCGCGGAGGCGTGGCCGGCGCCGACGATCTCGCCGGTCTCGATCTCCAGGTTCGGCACGGAGTCGACGCGGGCGCCGTCGGTCAGAACCAGGTTGCGGTTCATCTCGTAGGTGTCCGTGCCCTCGGCCCTGGCCTCGATGAGGACGTCGCCGATCCAGACCGCGTGCGCTCCCTCGCCCTGGAGCGCGCCCTTGTAGGCGACGTTCGACTTGCAGTGCGGGGTGTTGTGGTCGACCAGGAGGCGGTGCTCCTGGTGCTGGCCCGCGTCCGTGAAGTACAGGCCGAAGAGCTCGGCCTCGCCACCGGTGCCCGCGTACTGGACGCGCGGGTGGAGGCGTACGAGGTCGCCGCCGAAGGTGACCACGAACGACTTGAAGGTGGCGTCGCGGCCGATCAGCGCGTTGTGCTGGCCGACGTGGACCGCCTTGTCGTCCCAGTCCTGGACGGAGACGACGGTCAGCTTGGCGCCGTCGCCGAGGACGTAGTCGACGTTGGCGGCGAGGACCGCGTCACCGCTGTGGTCGATGACGACGACGGCCTCGGCGAAGGCTCCCAGTTCGACGACCTGGTGGCCGTAGGCGACCCCGCCCTGCCCGTGCACGGCGATCCGGATGGGCTCGGTGAGCACCGTCTCCTTGGGGACGGTGACGACACCGGCCTTCTCGAAGGCCGAGTACGCCTGGGCGGCGACGCGGTCCACCGGGGTGCCGGCCTTTCCGATCCGCGCGTCGTCGCGGGTGACCGTCTCGACGGTGACGCCCTCGGGGGCCTCCACGTCGATCCGTACGCCTTCGCCGGTGGCGACGGCGGTGCCGTCGTGCAGCCCGCGCAGGCGCTCCAGCGGGGTGAAGCGCCATTCCTCCTCGCGGCCGTGGGGGACCGGGAAGTCCGCCACGTCGAAGGACGGGGGCGCGCTCATGCGCGTGGCGACGGTCGACTCGGCGGCCACCGCGATCTGGCCCGCGGTGGTGGAGCCCACGGGGATATTTTGAGCCTCAGCCATGGCTGTCGGTCTGCTCTCTTCCTACGTCAGAATTCGCTGGCTGCTGGTGCGGAGGGCGGTTGTCAGCCGACCGCGCCTTCCATCTGCAGCTCGATCAGCCGGTTGAGTTCAAGGGCGTACTCCATGGGCAGCTCCTTGGCGATCGGCTCGACGAAGCCGCGCACGATCATCGCCATCGCCTCGAACTCCGTCAGACCGCGGCTCATCAGGTAGAAGAGCTGGTCGTCGGAGACCTTGGAGACGGTCGCCTCGTGGCCCATGGACACGTCGTCCTCGCGGACGTCCACGTACGGGTACGTGTCCGAGCGGGAGATGGTGTCGACGAGCAGCGCGTCGCACAGCACGTTCGACTTGGAGCCGTGGGCGCCCTCGCCGATCTCGACGAGACCGCGGTAGGACGTACGGCCGCCACCGCGCGCCACGGACTTCGACACGATGTTCGAGGAGGTGTTCGGCGCCATGTGGACCATCTTGGAGCCGGCGTCCTGGTGCTGCCCCTCGCCCGCGAAGGCGATGGACAGGGTCTCGCCCTTGGCGTGCTCGCCCATCAGGTAGACGGCCGGGTACTTCATGGTGACCTTGGAGCCGATGTTGCCGTCGATCCACTCCATGGTCGCGCCCTCGTACGCCACGGCGCGCTTGGTGACCAGGTTGTAGACGTTGTTCGACCAGTTCTGGATCGTCGTGTAGCGGCAGCGGCCGCCCTTCTTCACGATGATCTCGACCACCGCGGAGTGCAGGGAGTCCGAGGAGTAGATCGGCGCCGTGCAACCCTCGACGTAGTGCACGTAGGCACCCTCGTCGACGATGATCAGGGTCCGCTCGAACTGGCCCATGTTCTCCGTGTTGATACGGAAGTAGGCCTGGAGCGGAATCTCGACGTGCACACCCTTCGGCACGTAGATGAAGGAGCCGCCGGACCACACCGCGGAGTTCAGCGACGCGAACTTGTTGTCGCCCACCGGGATGACGGTGCCGAAGTACTCCTTGAAGAGCTCCGGGTGCTCCTTGAGCGCCGTGTCGGTGTCCATGAAGATGACACCCTGCGCCTCGAGCTCTTCGTTGATCTGGTGGTAGACGACCTCGGACTCGTACTGGGCCGCGACACCGGCGACGAGGCGCTGCTTCTCCGCCTCGGGGATGCCGAGCTTGTCGTACGTGTTCTTGATGTCCTCGGGCAGGTCCTCCCAGGACTCCGCCTGCTTCTCCGTGGAGCGCACGAAGTACTTGATGTTGTCGAAGTCGATGCCCGACAGGTCGGAACCCCAGTTGGGCATGGGCTTCTTCTCGAAGAGGCGCAGCCCCTTGAGACGGAGCTTGGTCATCCACTCCGGCTCGCTCTTCTTCGAGGAGATGTCGCGGACGACGTCCTCGTTGATGCCGCGCTTGGCAGAGGCGCCGGCCGTGTCGGAGTCGGCCCAGCCGTATTCGTACTTGCCCAGGCCCTCGAGTTCGGGGTGGGCAGTCTCCGTGGGGAGCGTCATGCGGGGTTCCTCCCGGCCGTGCTTGCAGATGCGTTATGAGTGGTTTGCGAAATCTTGGGGATGAAAGTCGTGCACACCCCGTCGCCGTGGGCGATGGTGGCCAGCCGCTGGACATGCGTGCCGAGCAGCTGGGAGAAGAACTCCGTCTCCGCCTCGCACAGCTGCGGGAACCGCTCGGCGACATGCGCGACCGGGCAGTGGTGCTGGCAGAGCTGCTCGCCGACCGGTGCGCTGCGCGCCGTGGCAGCGTACCCGTCGGCACTCAGAGCCTTGGCCAGCGCTTCCGTGCGCTCCTCGGGGGTCGCGGCTTCTATGGCCTCGCGATACGCCCCGGCCTGCGCGGCGATCCGGGCGCGGGCGAAGGAGAGGATCGCCTCGTCCCCGCCCTCGCGCTCGGCGATCCAGCGCAGGGCGTCCTCGGCGAGCTTGTCGTAGGACTGGTCGAAGGCGTCCCGGCCGCAGTCGGTCAGGGCGAACACCTTGGCGGGACGTCCGCGCGTACGCGCTCCGTAGACCCGCTGCTCACGTGCTTCCACGATGTCGTCGGCGGCCAGCGCGTCGAGATGACGGCGTACGGCGGCGTGGGTCAGGCCCAGTCGGCCCGCCAGGTCGGCGACGGTCGACGGGCCGTGGTCCAGGACGGACCGCACGACCCGGTTGCGCGTCGAGCGCTCACCGGTCGCGAGTTCCTCCTGCGGGGCCCCCGCGGGGGTCTCCCGAGCCTCGCCAACGTTTTTCACAACACCATTGTTGCGTAATTCCTCAGGGCCTGACAAGCCGCACCCTCCGGGGCGGGCGGTGCGCTGCATCACTTAGGTATACCTAACGTGACCTGGGCAAACGATCTTTGATCGATCAATTCGCTGGCGAAGGGACCGTCTCTCGGGGAGACTGCCGGACCATGCCGACACCCCCTCCGACCGGCCCACTCGTCACTCGGGACACCCTCGCCGGGGACCTGCGCGCCCTGGGCGTACGACCGGGCGAAACGCTTCTTGTGCACTCCTCGCTCAGCGCCCTCGGCTGGGTCAACGGCGGCCCCGTGACCGTCGTAAAAGGACTGCTCGACGCCCTCGGTCCGGACGGCACCCTGGTGGTCCCGACGCAGTCCGGCGACCTCTCCGACCCGGCGCTGTGGAGCCGTCCGCCGGTTCCCGAGGAGTGGTGGCCGACCATTCGGGCGACCATGCCCGCCTACGACCCCCGCGTGACGCCCTCCCGCGGGGTCGGCGTGATACCCGAGACCGTCCGCAACTGGCCCGGCGCCCTGCGCAGCGCGCACCCGGAGACGTCGTTCGCGGCGCTGGGCCCGGGCGCGGCGGCAGTCGTCGACGGGCACGCGCCCGACTGCCGGCTCGGCGAGCGAAGCCCGCTGGCCCGCCTGGAGGCCGGCGGCGCCCGCGTCCTGCTGCTCGGCGCGGGCTACGGCACCTGCACCAGCTTCCACCTGGCCGAATACCGCATCCCCTCGCCCGTCGTGGAGGTCGGACGGCCGTCCCCGACGGGCTGGGAGAAGGTGCGGGAGGTGTCGATCACCTCCGAACTGTTCGAGGAACTGGGCTCCGACTTCGAACGGGACCGTCCCGTCGTACGGGGCACCGTGGGCGCTGCCGGGGCGCGGCTCTTCCCGGTGGCCGACGCGGTGGCGTACGCGGAGCGGTGGCTGCCGCTGCACCGGCCACGGGACCTGTACGTGGATGCGGCCCCCGGCGGTTCCGGGCCGCGCGGACGTCCCTAGACTTGCTCCTCATGCGAAGCGAGCCCGTGGTCCAGGTCCAGGCCCTGGTGAAGCGGTACGGCACGAAGACCGCGGTGGACGGTCTCGACCTGGTGGCCACGGCGGGCATCACCGCCGTACTCGGACCCAACGGCGCGGGCAAGACGACCACGGTCGAGACCTGCGAGGGATACCGGAAGCCGGACTCCGGCACGGTGCGCGTCCTGGGCCTCGACCCGGCGAGACAGTCCGGCGAGCTGCACGCCCGTATCGGCGTGATGCTCCAGTCCGGCGGCGTCTACTCGGGCGCCCGCGCGGACGAGATGCTCCGGCACGTCGCGAAACTGCACGCCCACCCCCTGGACGTCGACGCGCTCATCGAGCGGCTCGGCCTGGAGGGCTGCGGCCGGACGACGTACCGGCGGCTGTCGGGCGGCCAGCAGCAGCGCCTCGCGCTCGCCATGGCGGTCGTCGGCCGCCCCGAGCTGGTCTTCCTCGACGAGCCGACCGCCGGCCTCGACCCGCAGGCCCGCCGCGCCACCTGGGACCTGGTCCGCGACCTGCGGTCCGACGGCGTCTCGGTGATCCTCACCACGCACTACATGGACGAGGCCGAACAGCTCGCCGACGACGTCGCGATCATCGACGCGGGCCGGGTCGTCGCCCAGGGCTCCCCCGAGGAGTTGTGCCGCGGCGGCGCCGAGAACACCCTGCGCTTCACCGGCCGCCCCGGGCTCGACGTGGCCTCCCTGCTGAAGGCCCTCCCCACGGACTGCACGGCGGCCGAGCTGACACCGGGCGCCTACCGGGTCGGCGGCAAGGTCGACCCGCAACTACTGGCGACCGTGACGTCCTGGTGCGCCCAGCACGGCGTGATGCCGGAGAAGATCTCGGTCGAACGCCACACCCTGGAAGACGTCTTCTTGGAACTGACCGGCAAGGAACTGCGCTCATGAGCCAGGCACAGCTTGGAACAGACCGGCGAGGAGCCGCGTTCGTGACCACCGCCGGTACGTACACCCCGAAGCCGGGCGCCGCCCCGCTCCCGCGCATGATCGGCGCGCAGGCCGCGCTGGAGACGAGGATGCTGCTCCGCAACGGCGAGCAGCTCCTCCTGACCGTCGTGATCCCGACGCTGCTGCTCGTCCTGTTCAGCTCGGTCGACATCATCGACACCGGTGCGGGCAAGGCGGTCGACTTCCTGGCGCCGGGCATCCTGGCGCTCGCCGTGATGTCGACGGCGTTCACCGGCCAGGCCATCGCCACGGGCTTCGAGCGCCGGTACGGCGTCCTGAAGCGACTGGCCGCCTCGCCGCTCCCCCGCTGGGGCCTGATGACGGCGAAGACGGCATCGGTCCTGGTCACGGAGATCCTTCAGGTGGTCCTGCTCACCGTGATCGCCTTCGCGCTGGGCTGGTCACCGCACGGCAACCCGCTCGCCGTCCTGCTCCTGCTGGTCCTCGGCACGGCGGCCTTCTCCGGGCTCGGCCTGCTCATGGCGGGCACGCTCAAGGCCGAGGCCACGCTGGCCGCCGCCAACCTCGTCTTCCTGTTGTTCCTGGTGGGCGGCGGGGTGATCGTGCCGATGGACAAGTTCCCCGCGGGCGCCCAGGACGTGCTCGGTCTGCTGCCCATCTCGGCGCTCTCCGACGGGCTGCGCGACGTGCTCCAGCACGGCGCCGGGATGCCCTGGGCCGACCTGGGGATCCTGGCGGTCTGGGCGGTCGTGGGGCTCGGCGCGGCCGGCCGGTTCTTCCGCTGGGAGTGACCGGGAGCACCCGTCCCGAGGCGGACCCTCGTGAAAGCGTGCACAAGCGGCCCCCTACGATGGTGCGCGTGCCGAACCTGACCCGAGCCGACGCCCTCAGCGCGGTGCGCAACCCGCTCGCCTTCATCGCCGAACGCTGGACCCCGACATCCCGGACGGTTCAGCGCGCGGCCCTCGCCGCGCTCGTCATGGCGGTCGTCATCGTGGTCACCGGCGGTGCCGTGCGGCTCACCGGCTCCGGCCTCGGCTGCCCGACCTGGCCCAAGTGCACCGACGACTCGCTCACGGCGACGAGCGCGATGGGCCTGCACGGTGCCATCGAGTTCGGCAACCGCATGCTGACGTACGTGCTGTGCGCCGCCGTCGGATGGGCGATCATCGCCGCCCGCTCGCGGAAGCCGTGGCGGCGGAGCCTCACCCGGCTCGGCTGGGCCCAGTTCTGGATCGTCATGAGCAACGCGATCC
This sequence comes from Streptomyces sp. NPDC026500, assembly GCF_055567635.1. Taxonomy (NCBI): domain Bacteria; kingdom Bacillati; phylum Actinomycetota; class Actinomycetes; order Kitasatosporales; family Streptomycetaceae; genus Streptomyces; species Streptomyces sp. NPDC026500. Next base: position 49,597 of record NZ_JBVHQB010000008.1, read on the forward strand.
TCGGTGGCATCGTCGTCCTGGTCGGCCTCAACCCCTACACGGTCGCCGCCCACTTCCTGCTCTCCACCGCGCTCATCACCGTCGCCGCGTTCATGTGGCAGCGCACCCGCGAGGGCGACGCGGCGGCGCGTCCGCTCGTCGGCAAGTCGGTCCAGCAGCTCGTGTGGTTCCTGGTCGTCGCCGCCGTGCTGCTGATCGCGGCCGGCACGGTCGTCACCGGTGCCGGCCCGCACGCGGGTGACTCGAGCAAGGTCGACCGGATCCCCGTCAGCTGGGAGAACGTCGCCAAGCTGCACGCCGTGCTGGCCTGGATCGTCGTCACCCTGACCTTCGCCCTGTGGTTCGTCCTCAAGGCGGTCGACGCCCCCCAGGGTCCCCTGCGGCGCACCCGCGACCTGTTCCTGATCCTCCTGTCCCAGGGCGTCATCGGCTACGTCCAGTACTTCACCAACCTGCCCGAGGCCCTGGTCGCCCTGCACATGCTCGGCTCCTGCCTGGTGTGGATCGGGGTGCTGCGCGTCCTGCTGGCCCTGCGCGAACGTCCGGAGATCGTGGCGGATCTGCCGGGTCCCGCGACCCGATCGGCCCTCACCAGCGCGTAGCCCCTCCGCGGGCACCCTCACGCGCGCAGCTCCGTACACCGGCACCCGCGCGCGTGAAGCCGTCGCAGACCTTCCTCACGCGCGCGTGGACCCCTCGTACGCGTCGTACGCGGTCACCAGGCCGTCGATCGCGGGGCCGAGGAAGTCTCTCGTCAACCCGGCACGACGCCGCGCCCACTCGCGGGTGGGCGACGCGGCATCCCCGTAACGCCGGCCCCTGATGTCGTCGACGACCTCCACCGGAGCCCCGAGCCCGGGGAGCAGGCCGAGGGCCTCCCCCTTGGAGATCAGCCGCCCGTCCCGCAGTGTCACCGTCGCCCGCGCGAAGGTCACCGTGCCCAGGTCGACCCACGCGTCCCGGGTCCACAGCCTGGCGTTGTTCACCGCGGGGCGCCAGAACTCCTTCTGGTCCCGGACGACGAAGGCGCGCAGCTCCGCTTCCGGGACGGGTGGCAGCAGGTCTGCCGGGGGTACGCCGTGCAGGACACGTCCGAAGGCGTGCAGCTCACGGCGGGTGACCGGGGTGACCGGCCGTCGCATCGGACCGTTGTGGGCCCAGGTGAGGTACGACCGCTCGGCGCCGGCCGCCGTCCCGGGCGTGAGATAGCTGCAGTGCAGCCGCGCGGCCGACGGCTCCTCGGCACGCAGCCGCCGGTGCAGCCGGATCAGCGCGCGTACGGTGCCGAACCGGACGGGGTCCTCCAGCACCGCGATCAGATCGAGGTCGCTGCGCCCCTCCTGGTAGTCGCCGCCGGCCAGTGAACCGTGCGCCCACACGGCGACCGGGTCGAGGGCGCGCAGATCGGCGAGGAAGCGGTCGAGCAGCCGGGCGGTGGCTTCGTCGGTCATCGGGACAGTCTGGAGCCGCCCGGCCCTCCGGTGAAGGCAGATGACCGTATCCGGCGACCGCACCCGCCGGGTTCACTCCACCGCGTACACCCGCCGGGCGTTCCCCGCCGCGATCAGGGCAGCCACCCGCTGGGCGTCGGCCGGCGACCAGGCTCCCTCGGCGACCCAGTTGCCGAGCACCCGTGCGAGTGCCTCGCGGAAGAGGCGCGCTCCGATCACATGGAGTTCGGGCAGGCCGTGTGCTCCGCTGGAGAAGAGGAGTTTGCCGAAGGGGGCGAGTTCCAGGATCTCGGCGAGGACGGCCGCCGCCCGTGCGCCGGTGCGGACGAGGGCGGCACCCAGGTCGGCGTACACATGCGGGAAGACCCCTGCGAGGTGGGCCGCGTGCCGGTGGTACGGGTAGCCGTGCAGCAGGACCAGGTCGGTGCCGAGGCCGGCCGTGGCGCGGGCGAAGTCGGTGAGCAGGACGGGGTCGGTGCGGTCGATGCGCTGTCCGGGCTCGCCGATTCCGGCGTGCAGTTGCAGGGGCAGCCCCGACGCGACCGCGATCCACAGCAGATGGCGGAGCAGGACGGGGTCGGTGAGCGTGCCGCCCACCCGGCGGCCGGCGAGCCAGCGGCCCGCCGCGCCCCGTACCTCCCCGGGTCCCGGTGGTTCGGGCGCCAGTGCCAGGCCGTGCCGCACGCCCGCCACCGAGGTGAAGGCAACGGCGTTCGCGGCGGCTCCGTGGACGGACTCGGCGAGATTGGCGAGAAAGGACTCGACGGTTCCCGAGGTGTCGGCGACCTGTTCGGCGAGCAGTTCCAGACGGACGATCTCGTGCGCCCTGGCGGCTCCCGCGGAGGCCATCTCGCCGGGCCCGGTCAGGTCGCCGGGCAGCCCGGTGTCGACGAGATACGTGGTGATGCCGCTGCCGCGCAGCAGTCTGCGGCCCGATTCCAGTACGCCGAGTTCGCGGCGCCGGGCCAGATAGCTGGCGGGCGTGCAGTGCGGTTCGAGCCCGAGCAGGGGTGGACACCAGCGTCGTACGGCGAACCCGGTCTGGGTGTCGAAGAACGTGGTGCCCGCGGCCGGTGGCCCCTCGGTCCTGGCGAGGTGGGCCTCGAACGTGCCGAGGCCCAGCTCCGTCCGCAGTACGCCGTGGCAGTACTGGTCCACGAGGGACGGCGTTTCGATCATCCGGACTCCCCGCGAATGGACCGTTGCTTTTCAGGTCCTAACGGCTGAGCCGGGTGTCAGGTGTTGGTCGCACACACCCCGTGCGAACCGCCGATGATTGTCGGCCGTCCGTGCGACGGGTGCCCCGTCAGTCGTTGGCGCGGCCACCGAGCTGGATGCCAGCCATGCGCTTCCACTCGTACGGTCCGGTCTTCACCTTGGCCGCGAACTCTCCGTCGAATGCCTCGTGGACCGTGATCCCGGCCTTCTTCACGGCGTCCTCGGCGATCTCGTAGCTCGTCGCCACGAGGTCGCCCCAGCCGCCGTCCTCGCCGACGAGCACGATGCGGGCGCCGCGCTGTCCGATGTAGGCGACCTGCGCCTCGGCCCCGCCGTGTGCCTTGGAGAAGGCCGTGATCCGCTGGGCGAGCTTGGCGGCGGCACGTTCGGCCTTGGGGTCCTGGACGGTGCCGGGGGTCTCGTCGATCTGCTGGGTGTCTGCCATGGCCAGGATGCTACCGACGGGTAGATCGAACGGCGACGGGAGGGGTGCGTGGCCTTGGCCACGCACCCGAGGGCTGTCGGCTCCGAAGCCCTCGGTTTCGTCCGGGCAGGGGCGGGCGGTCTAGCGGAGGAAGGGGTCCACCGCGACGGCCACGAAGAGGATCGACACGTAGGTGATCGACCAGTGGAACAGCCGCATCTCCTTGAGCTTGCCGCCGGTCACCTCGGCCTTGGCCCGGTTCTGCAGGCCGTGTGCCTCCCACAGCCAGAACCCGCCCGCGCCGAGCGCGACCACGGTGTAGAACCAGCCCGTGTACCCGAGGGGGGTGAGCAGCAGCGAGACCGCGACCATCACCCAGCTGTAGATGACGATCTGGCGGGCGACCACCTTGTTGCTCGCGACGACGGGCAGCATCGGCACGCCCACACGCGCGTAGTCGTCCCGCACCTTCATGGACAGCGGCCAGTAGTGCGGCGGCGTCCAGAAGAACATGACGAGGAAGAGGATGACGGGGGCCCACGACATGGAGTTCGTGACGGACGACCAGCCGATGAGCACGGGCAGGCAGCCGGCGATGCCGCCCCACACGATGTTCTGCGACGTACGGCGTTTGAGGATCATCGTGTAGACGACGACGTAGAAGAGGAGCGCTCCGAGCGACAGCCAGGCGGACAGCCAGTTGACGGCCAGACCGAACAGCAGCGTCGACACGACGGCCAGGGTGATGCCGAACGCGAGGCACTCGCGGGGGCTGACCATGCCGGTGACGAGCGGACGCTGCGAGGTGCGCTCCATGAGCGCGTCGATGTCGCGGTCGATGTACATGTTCAGCGCGTTGGCGCCGCCCGCGGACAGGTAGCCGCCGAGGCAGGTGAGGAGGACCAGCTTCAGGTCGGGCACGCCCTGCTGGGCCAGGAACATCACCGGAACGGTGGTGATCAGCAGCAGTTCGATGATCCGCGGCTTGGTCAGCGCCACGAACGCCTTCAGACGGGCCCCGAACGGCCGCTGGCCCCGGCTGCTGCTCGTCCCGAGCACACCGGCTGGACGGGATTCGACGGCCGTCACGCACACCCCTGACAGAGACATCCCAGCAAGCCTCGGGAGTGAATTCCCCGTAAAGGCTCACGCGTACCACGCCACTGTAGACGTTGCCCAGACCCCGGCATTCGCGGGGGTGGGCTCGTGTTGAGCAGTGCCGCCGGAAGAGCTGATCGACACTCGATTGAGCACTCGGACGAGCGGCTCCGTATTCACGTGTCGAACACGGAACAGCCCAGTCGGGAGGCGGATCCCGATGAGTCCCGGCAGTCTGGAATGACTCGAAAAAACGCACGTACTCACGGGGGTAGGCTCGACAACGGCCGGGGCGCCCAGTGCACCGGCATATCGACATGTGTGACATGTGGAGAGGAGCCCTGACCCAGGGTGAGCACCAAGCCGACCACCACAGACCTCGAGTGGACCGAGCTGGACCAGCGGGCCGTCGACACCGCCCGCGTCCTGGCCGCCGATGCCGTACAGAAGGTCGGCAACGGCCATCCCGGTACGGCCATGAGCCTGGCGCCCGCCGCCTACACCCTCTTCCAGAAGGTGATGCGGCACGACCCGGCGGACACCGACTGGGTTGGACGCGACCGCTTCGTGCTGTCCGCCGGCCATTCGTCCCTGACCCTCTACACCCAGCTCTACCTGGCCGGGTTCGGCCTGGAGCTGGAGGACCTGGAGTCCTTCCGGACCTGGGGCAGCAGGACCCCCGGGCACCCCGAGTACGGTCACACGCCGGGCGTGGAGACCACGACCGGCCCGCTCGGCCAGGGTGTCGCCAACGCTGTGGGCATGGCGATGGCCGCCCGCTACGAGCGCGGTCTGTTCGACCCGGACGCGCCGCAGGGCGAGTCCCCGTTCGACCACTTCATCTACGCGATCGCCGGTGACGGCTGTCTCCAGGAGGGCATCTCCGCGGAGGCCTCCTCCATGGCGGGACACCAGAAGCTCGGCAACCTCGTCCTGCTGTGGGACGACAACCACATCTCGATCGAGGGCGACACCGAGACCGCGGTCTCCGAGGACACCGTCAAGCGCTACGAGGCGTACGGCTGGCATGTGCAGCGCGTCGCCCCGAAGCCGGACGGCGACCTCGACCCGCACGCCATCTACAACGCCATCGAGGCCGCGAAGAAGGTGACGGACAAGCCGTCGTTCATCGCGATGCGCTCGATCATCGCGTGGCCCGCCCCGAACGCGCAGAACACCGAGGCCGCGCACGGCTCGGCGCTCGGCGACGACGAGGTCGCGGCCACCAAGCGCATCCTCGGCTTCGACCCGGAGAAGTCCTTCGACGTCGCCGCCGAGGTGCTCGCCCACACCCGCCAGGCCCTGGACCGGGGCGCCCAGGCCAAGGCCGAGTGGGAGAAGGGCTACGCCGCCTGGCGCACCGCCAACCCGGAGCGCGCCGCGGAGTACGACCGCATCGCCGCGACCGAGCTGCCGACCGGCTGGGAGGAGAAGCTCCCCGTCTTCGAGGCGGGCACGGGTGTCGCCACGCGTGCCGCGTCCGGCAAGGTGCTGCAGGCCCTCGGCGCGGTCATCCCCGAGCTGTGGGGCGGCTCCGCCGACCTGGCCGGCTCGAACAACACCACCATCGACAAGAGCAGCTCGTTCCTCCCGGCGGACAACCCGCTGCCGGAGGCCGACCCGTACGGCCGCACGATCCACTTCGGCATCCGCGAGCACTCGATGGCCGCGGAGATGAACGGCATCGCGCTGCACGGCAACACGCGCATCTACGGCGGCACCTTCCTGGTGTTCTCCGACTACATGCGCAACTCGGTCCGCCTGTCGGCCCTGATGCACCTGCCGGTGACGTACGTCTGGACGCACGACTCGATCGGCCTCGGCGAGGACGGCCCGACGCACCAGCCGGTCGAGCACCTCGCCTCGCTGCGCGCCATCCCCGGCCTCAACGTCGTCCGTCCCGCGGACGCCAACGAGACGGCGATCGCCTGGCGCGAGATCCTTAAGCGCTACACCAAGGTGTACGGCAAGGGCGCCCCGCACGGTCTCGCGCTGACCCGCCAGGGCGTGCCGACGTACGAGGCCGACGAGAACGCGGCCAAGGGCGGTTACGTGCTGTTCGAGGCCGAGGGCGGCGCGCCCGAGGTCATCCTGATCGGCACCGGCTCCGAGGTGCACGTGGCTGTCGAGGCGCGCGAGCAGCTCCAGGCCGCGGGCATCCCCACCCGGGTCGTGTCCATGCCGTGCGTGGAGTGGTTCGACGAGCAGGACCAGGGGTACCGGGACAGCGTCCTGCCGCCCTCGGTGAAGGCGCGTGTCTCGGTCGAGGCCGGAATCGGTCTCACCTGGCACCGATTCGTCGGGGACGCCGGACGCATTGTTTCGCTGGAGCACTTCGGTGCTTCGGCCGACGGCAAGGTGCTCTTCCGCGAATTCGGTTTCACTGCCGAGAACGTCGCCGAAGTCGCCCGGGAATCGATCGCCGCAGCCCAGCGCTGACGCTGACATACGACACGTAGGAGATGCAATTTCCATGACAGACGCACTCAAGCGCCTCTCCGAGGAAGGCGTCGCGATCTGGCTGGACGACCTGTCGCGCAAGCGGATCACGTCCGGCAACCTTGCCGAACTGATCGACCAGCAGCACGTCGTGGGCGTCACCACCAATCCGTCGATCTTCCAGAAGGCGATCAGCAGCGGAGACGGTTACGAGCAGCAGGTTTCCGAACTCGCCGCCCGCAAGGTCACCGTCGAGGAAGCCATCCGCATGATCACGACGGCGGACGTCCGCGACGCCGCCGACATCCTGCGCCCCGTCTTCGACGCGACCGGCGGCCAGGACGGCCGGGTCTCGATCGAGGTCGACCCGCGTCTGGCGCACAACACCCCCGCGACCATCGCCGAGGCCAAGCAGCTGGCCTGGCTGGTGGACCGCCCGAACACCCTCATCAAGATCCCGGCCACCAAGGCGGGTCTGCCGGCGATCACCGAGGTCATCGGTCTCGGTATCAGCGTCAACGTCACGCTGATCTTCTCGCTGGAGCGCTACCGCGAGGTCATGGAGGCGTTCCTCGCCGGCCTGGAGAAGGCCAAGGAGCGCGGCCTGGACCTCTCGAAGATCCACTCCGTGGCGTCCTTCTTCGTGTCCCGCGTGGACACCGAGATCGACAAGCGGCTCGACGCCCTGGGCACCCCCGAGGCCAAGGCCGCCCGCGGCAAGGCGGGCGTCGCCAACGCCCGGCTCGCCTACGAGGCGTACGAGGAGGTCTTCTCCACCGACCGCTGGGCGGTCCTCGACCGTGCGCAGGCCAACAAGCAGCGACCGCTGTGGGCCTCGACCGGCGTCAAGGACCCGGCGTACAAGGACACCCTGTACGTCGACGAGCTGGTCGCGCCGAACACCGTGAACACCATGCCGGAGGCCACTTTGGAGGCCACCGAGGACCACGGTCAGATCACCGGCAACACCATCGCCGGTACGTACGAGCAGTCCCGCGCCGAACTCGACGCCGTCGAGAAGCTCGGGATCGCGTACGACGACGTGGTCCAGCTGCTGGAGGACGAGGGCGTCGAGAAGTTCGAGTCCGCCTGGAACGACCTGCTCAAGTCGACCGAGGCGGAACTCCAGCGCCTCGCCCCTTCGGAGGGCTGAAATCTTGTCGAGCAGCAACCCGCTGCGTGACCCCGCAGACCGACGGCTCCCGCGTATCGCGGGGCCGTCGGGCCTGGTCATCTTCGGCGTCACGGGCGATTTGTCACGTAAAAAGCTGATGCCCGCGGTGTATGACCTCGCCAACCGGGGACTGCTGCCGCCGGGCTTCTCCCTCGTCGGGTTCGCCCGTCGCGAGTGGGCCCACGAGGACTTCGCCCAGGAGGTCCACGACGCGGTCAAGGAGCATGCTCGTACGCCCTTCCGCGAGGAGGTCTGGCAGCAGCTCGTCCAGGGCATGCGCTTCGTCCAGGGCACCTTCGACGACGACGACTCCTTCGAGCGGCTGCGCTCCACCATCGACGAGCTGGACAAGGCGCAGGGCACGGGCGGCAACTTCGCCTTCTACCTGTCCGTGCCGCCGTCCGCCTTCCCGGTGGTCATCCAGCAGCTGAAGAAGCACCGGCTGGCGGACCAGTCGAACGGCTCCTGGCGCCGCGCGGTCATCGAGAAGCCCTTCGGCCACGACCTCAAGTCGGCCGAGGAACTCAACTCGATCGTGCACGAGGTCTTCGCCCCGGACCAGGTCTTCCGCATCGACCACTACCTGGGCAAGGAGACCGTCCAGAACATTCTGGCGCTCCGCTTCGCCAACACGATGTTCGAGCCGATCTGGAACCGGTCCTTCGTCGACCACGTACAGATCACCATGGCCGAGGACATCGGCATCGGCGGCCGGGCCGGCTACTACGACGGCATCGGCGCCGCCCGTGACGTCATCCAGAACCACCTGCTCCAGCTGATGGCGCTGACCGCCATGGAGGAACCCTCCTCCTTCGACGCGGACGCGCTCGCCGCGGAGAAGACCAAGGTGCTCGGCGCGACCAGGCTGCCCAAGGACCTGGGCAAGAGCACGGTCCGCGGCCAGTACGCGACGGGGTGGCAGGGCGGCGAGAAGGTCGTCGGCTACCTCCAGGAAGACGGCATCGACCCCAAGTCGAAGACCGACACGTTCGCCGCGATCAAGGTGGAGGTGGACAACCGCCGCTGGGCGGGAGTCCCGTTCTACCTGCGCACGGGCAAGCGTCTGGGCCGCCGTGTCACCGAGATCGCGGTCGTCTTCCAGCGCGCCCCGCACTCCCCCTTCGACCACACGGCGACGGAGGAGCTGGGCCAGAACGCGATCGTCTTCCGCGTCCAGCCCGACGAGGGCGTCACGGTCCGCTTCGGCTCCAAGGTTCCCGGCACCTCCATGGAGATCCGGGACGTCTCGATGGACTTCGCGTACGGCGAGTCCTTCACGGAGTCGAGCCCGGAGGCGTACGAGCGTCTGATCCTCGACGTGCTGCTCGGTGACTCGAACCTCTTCCCGCGCACCGAGGAGGTCGAGCTGTCCTGGAAGATCCTCGACCCGATCGAGCAGTACTGGGACAAGCACGGCAAGCCCGCGCAGTACCCCTCGGGCACCTGGGGTCCCGTCGAGGCGGACGAAATGCTCGAGCGAGACGGACGGAGCTGGCGTCGCCCATGAAGACCGATCTCACGGACACCACGGCCAGCAAGGTCAACAAGGCGCTCGTACAGGGCCGCCGCGCCATCGGCACCCCCGCCGTCGGCATGGTGCTCACCCTCGTCATCGTCACCGACGAGGAGAACGCCTACGACGCCCTGAAGGCCGCCAACGAGGCCTCGCGCGAGCACCCCTCGCGCACCCTCGTGGTCATCAAGCGCGTCTCCCGCTCGCCCCGCGACCGCACGAAGTCGCGCCTCGACGCCGAGGTGCGGCTCGGAGCGGAGGCGGGCACCGGCGAGACGGTGGTGCTGCGCCTGTACGGCGAGGTGATCAACCACGCCCAGTCGGTGGTCCTGCCGCTGCTGCTGCCGGACGCGCCCGTCGTCGTCTGGTGGCCGGTGAACGCGCCGCTCGACCCGGCGAAGGACCCGCTCGGCTCGCTCGCCCAGCGCCGGGTGACCGACACCTACGCCGCCGAGGCTCCGGTACGGGAGCTCAACGCCCGCGCCGACGCGTACACCCCGGGCGACACGGACCTGTCGTGGACCCGCATCACGCCCTGGCGTTCGATGCTGGCCGCGGCCCTGGACCAGGTCACCTGTGACGTGGACGCGGTCGAGGTGGAGGGCGAGGAGTTCAACCCGAGCTGCGAGCTGCTCGCGATGTGGCTCGCGGACCGGCTGGAGGTCCCCGTCAAGCGGTCGCTGTCCTCGGGCCCCGGCCTGACCGCGGTGCGGCTGGAGACGAGCTGCGGCCCGATCGTCCTGGACCGCGCCGACGGCACGCTCGCCACGCTGTCCATCCAGGGGCAGCCCGACCGTGCGGTGGCGCTCAAGCGGCGCGACACGGCCGAGCTGATGGCGGAGGAGCTGCGCCGCCTCGACCCGGACGACACCTACGCCTCGGCGCTGCGCTACGGGGTGAGCCGGCTGAACACGGCGGCGGACACCGCCGAGGCCGGGTCCTCGGGCGGTACCGCGACCGCCACGAAGGCGGCCCCGGCCGCCAAGGAGTCCCCCGCCGGGGTGGCCGAGAAGGCGCTCGCCAAGAAGGCCGCTGCGGACCGGGCGGCCGCCGAGTGAACACTCCGCAGCTCGTCGTCCACCGCGACAAGGAACTGATGGCCCAGGCCGCGGCGGCGCGGCTGATCACGAAGGTCGTGGACGCGCAGGCCTCGCGCGGCTACGCCTCGGTCGTGCTCACCGGCGGGCGCAACGGCAACGGGCTCCTCGCGGCGCTCGCGTCGGCGCCCGCCCGGGACGCCGTCGACTGGGCGCACCTCGACCTGTGGTGGGGCGACGAGCGGTACCTCCCCGAGGGCGACCCCGACCGCAATGACACGCAGGCCCGCGCGGCCCTGCTCGACGCGGTGCCGCTGGACCCGGCGCGGGTGCACCCGATGCCCGCGTCCGACGGTCCGCACGGCGCCGACGTGGAGGCGGCGGCGGCGGCGTACGCGGCGGAGCTCGCGAAGGCCGCCGGGCCGGAGAACCACGGCTCGGTCCCGGCCTTCGACGTCCTGATGCTGGGCGTCGGCCCGGACACCCACGTGGCCTCGCTCTTCCCGGAGCTGCCCGCGGTGCGGGAGACGGAGCGGACGGTGGTCGGCGTGCACGGAGCGCCCAAGCCGCCGCCGACCCGGATCTCGCTGACCCTTCCCGCGATCCGCTCCGCCCGCGAGGTGTGGCTGCTCGCGGCCGGCGAGGACAAGGCGCAGGCGGCCGCCATCGCGCTGTCCGGCGCGGGTGAGATCCAGGCACCGGCGGCGGGCGCGTACGGCCGCTCACGCACCCTGTGGCTCCTGGACGCGGCGGCGGCCTCCCAACTGCCGCGCTCGCTCTATCCGCCGGCTTCCGCCTGAGCGGACCCGCTCCGTCGAACGCCGGGGAAGCTGATCCTCAGCTTCCCCGGCGTTCGCCGTGCGGGGCCCGGGAGCGGAAGTCCAGAAACGGACAAGGCGAAGCGGCGGGACCCGCCGTCACTTCACCGACCCCGCCATCACCCCCTGGACGAAGTGCCGCTGGAAGGCGAAGAAGACCGCCACCGGGACCACCAGGGACAGGAACGCCCCCGGGGCCAGCACGTCGATGTTGCTTCCGAACTGCCGCACCTGTGACTGGAGTTCGACCGTGAGCGGCTGTGCGGAGCTGTCGGCGAAGAGCAGGGCGACCAGCATGTCGTTCCAGACCCAGAGAAATTGGAAGATGGCGAGGCTGGCGATGGCCGGCCGCCCCACCGGGAGTACCAGCCGCGTGAAGATGCGCCACTCGCTCCCTCCGTCCATGCGCGCGGCCTCCAGCATCTCCTTCGGCATCTCCGCGAAGTAGTTGCGCAGCAGGAAGATCGCGAACGGCAGACCGTACGAGACGTGGAACAGGACGACGCCGGGGATCGTGCCGAACAGCCCCAGCTGCCCGAAGAGTTTGGCCACCGGCAGCAGGCCGATCTGCACCGGCACCACCAACAGCGCGACCACCAGCAGGAAGACGGCATCGCGCCCCGGGAAGTCCAGCCAGGCGAAGGCGTATCCGGCGAGCGCCGCGATGACGACGACGAGGACGGTCGCCGGAACGGAGATCAGGACGGTGTTCCAGAACGCCTGTGTCATCCCCGCGTTGCCCAGCAGGGCGGAGTAGTTGTCGAAGGACAGCTGCCCAGGGCTCTTCAGCGCGGTCCACCAGCCGCCCTGCGCGGTGTCCTTGGCCGACCGCAGCGAGGACAGGAACAGACCCGCGAGCGGGGTGAGCCACACCAGGCCCACGACGACGAGAAACGCCTGCACCAGGCTGCTGCCGAGTCCTCGCCTGAGCGCGTTCATCGTTGACTCCCTCGGAAACGGCGGACGTTGAAGACCATGGCGGGTATCACCAGGAGCAGGAGCAGGACACCGAGCGCGCTGCCGAGGCCCTGGTTGTTGCCGCCGCCGAAGGACACCAGCCACATCTGGGTGGCGAGTACGGTGGCGTCCTCCTGCACCGGGCCCGGCGCGATGATGTAGACGAGGTCGAAGACCTTCATCACGTTGATGACGAGGGTCACGAAGACGACGGTCAACACCGGGGCGAGCAGCGGGACCGTGATCCGGCGGAAGATCTGCCACTCGTTCGCCCCGTCCATCCGGGCCGCCTCCAGCGCGTCACGCGGCAGCGCAGCCAGCCCCGCGCCGATGAGCACCATGGCGAAGCCGGTCCAGATCCACAGGTAGGCGCCGATGACGGCCGGCGTGACGAGCGCGGGTCCCAGCCAGGACACGCCCTCGTACGGCGGGGCGAAGTTCGACGCGGGCAGCCGCACGGTGTACGGGCCCGGGCCGAGGTCCTCGAAGCGGAAGGAGCCGTCGGCCGCGGTGGTGGTGCTCGCGACCGCGTGACCGTCCCGTACCGCCTCGACCGTCATCTCGGGCAGTCCGCTCTCCTTCCGGTCGGCCTTGCCCTGCACCCCTCCCCCGCCACGGGTGAAGTCCAGGTAGACGGCACCGCGCAGCTCGCCGGACGCCGCCGGGCGCCGGGCGGCGGCGTAAGCGGGCCGCGCGCCCTGCGGCAGGTCCTCGGGGAGTACGCCGACCAGGCCGAGGGCGACGGTGTGGCCCGGCGAGGTCGAAGCGGTCGTGCCGTACGAGCCGTCGGCTCCCTTGGTGAGGCCCTGGCCCTCGCGGGCGCGGGCGGTCGGGTACGTCGAGGTTCCCGTGAAGGCGTCGTGCACGGAGACTGCGGCGGCGTTCAGCACGCCCTTGTCGGGGTCCTCGTCGTAGGCGAGCCGGAAGATGATGCCCGCGGCGAGGAAGGAGACCGCCATCGGCATGAACAGCAGCAGCTTGAACGCCGTCGCCCAGCGCACTTTCTCGACGAGGACGGCGAGGACGAGGCCGAGGCCCGTGAGCAGGGTCGGTGCGACGACGACCCAGATCGCCGTGTTGCGGACGGCCTTGATCGTGGCGGGGTCGCGGAACATCTCGGTGTAGTTGTCACCGCCCACGAACCGTGTGCCGGAGGCGTCGAAGAAGCTGCGGCCCACGGAGAACAGCACGGGGTAGACGACGAGCGCGCCGAGCAGGAGCAGGGCGGGGAGGACGAAGGCGAGGGCGACGACCCGGCCGCGGCGCCGGGCCCGCCGCCGGCGGTCGGCCGGCGTGACCGGCGGCGGGCTCGCCTCTTTCAGGAGCGTGGCGGTCATGCGCGATCAGCCCTTGTACGCCTTGGCCGCCGCGCTCTCCAGCTCGGCCGCGGTCCCCTTCGGGTCGGACGGGTCACGCAGGAAGTCCTGGAGGATCTTCCATTCACCGGCGCCCTTGGTGCCGCCGAACGCGGCCGGGGCCTGGTCGGACATGTCGAAGCGGACGGAATTCCCGGCCGTGACAAGGGACTTGGCGGTCTCACGGGTGACGTCGTCACCGTACGAGGAGAGGTCGAGCTTCTTGTTCGGGGACAGGAAGCCGCCCTCCTTGGCCCAGACCGCGGACGCCTCGGGGGTCGTCAGGTACTCCAGGAAGCGCATGGCGGCCTTCTGGTTCTTGCCGTCCTTGAGGACGACGGCCGCGTCGCCGCCGCTGACCACGGGGGCCTTGCCGCCGCCGACCGCCGGGAAGGGGAAGAAGTTCGCGTCCTCGCCGATCTTCCGGCCGAACTGGTCCTTGGCGACCCCGGCGACGAAGTCGCCCTCGAAGACCATGCCGGCCTGGGGCTTGGGCCCGAAGACCTTCTCGACGGAGCCCGGGAAGTCGGTGTTCAGGGCCCCATTCTGGCCCCCGGCGATCAGCTGCTTGTCCTTGAAGAGCTTGCCGAGGGTGGTGAGGGCCTCGACCACGGTCGGGTCGGTCCACTTGATCCTGTGGGTGGCCAGGGCGTCGTACTTCTCGGGCCCGGCCTGGGAGAGGTAGATGTTCTCGAACCAGTCGGTGAGCGTCCAGCCGTCCTGTCCGGCGACGGAGAAGGCGGCGAGACCCGAGTCGGCGACCGTGTGCCCGGCCTTCAGCATCGCGTCGTAGGTCGTCGGCGGCTCGACGCCCGCCTGGTCGAGGGCGTCGGGGCTGTACCAGACGGTGGACTTGTGCGCGGCCTTGAAGTAGAGGCCGTACAGCGTGCCGTCGACGCTGCCGTAGTTCTTCCACACGCTCGCGTAGTTGGCGTCGACCGCCGCTCCGGCGGTCTTGGAGAGCGGTTCGAGCCAGCCCTGCTTCGCGAACTGCTGGAGCACGCCGACCTGCGGGACCATCACCACGTCGGGGGCCTTGCCGCCCTCGATCTTGCTGCCGATGACGGTGGAGACGTTGTCGCCGGTGGAGACGAACTGCGTCTTGGCGCCGGTCTTCTCGGTGAAGGCGTCCAGCACCTTCTGGAAGTTCTTCTGCTCGCTGCCGGACCAGACACCGGCCACGGTGATCGTCTGGCCGTCGAGCGACTTGTCGCCGCCGCCCGCTGAGACGGGGCCGCCTCCGCAGGCGGTCGCGCCGAGCGCCAGGGCGAGGGCGGTGCAGCTCGCGAGCAGGGTCGTACGTCGTCGCATCATCGTTGATGTCCCTTCGGGGAAATGGGAGTTGACGGATCGTCAAGGAGTGGTGAGCTGAGAGTGGGGCTCGGGGGGAAGGTCGTGGACTCGAACGCGGTCGGAGGGCTCAGGGGTTGGTGGAGTCGCTGATCCACCAGGCGGCCGTCGAGCCGGGCAGGACACCGGGCGCGCAGGGGCCGCTGGAGAGCAGCGGGGTTCCGGAGACCGGCGCGGGCGTGGGTGCCGAGCCGAAGTTGACGGCGCACACCAGTCCGTCGCCCCGGACGAAGCCGAGGACGCCGGGCTGGGCGTCCAGCCAGCGCAGCTCGCCCTCCCCCAACTGGGGTAGTCCGGAGCGCAGTTGGAGTCCGTCGCGGTACAGGTGCCAGAAGGAGCGGGTGTCGGCGAGGGCGCGGTCGGTCGCGTACTCGGCGAAGTAGGCGGGCTGCGGCAGCCACGGCTTGGCGCTCTCCGCACCCGAGGTGAAGCCGAACGGCGACGCGTGCCCCGACCACGGCAGCGGCACCCGGCAGCCGTCGCGGATGCGTGCGCGGCTTCCGGTGCGGCGGTATATCGGATCGGTGAGCACGTCGTCGGGAAGGTCGACGACCTCGGGCAGGCCGAGCTCCTCGCCCTGGTAGATGTACGCGGCTCCGGGCAGCGCCAGCATCAGCAGCGCGGCGGCACGGGCGCGGGCGGCACCCAGACCGCTGCCCTCGGTGCCCAGTTCGCCGTAGCGGGTGACCGTGCGGACCTGGTCGTGGTTGTTGAGCACCCAGGTGACCGTCGAGCCGGTGCCGGCGATGTCCTGCATGGCCTCGGAGATGACCTTGCGGAAGGCGTCGGCGCTCCAGGGCGCGCTCAGCAGGTCGAAGAAGAAGGCCTGGTGCAGTTCGTCGTGGCGTACGTACCGGGCGTGTTCGCGGGCGGTCGGCACGGAGACCTCGCCGACGAGCAGCCGTTCCCGGCCGTCCTCGGCGGTGTACTCCTCGCACACCGACCGCCAGTGGCGCCAGACGTCGTGCACCTCCGGCTGGTTCCAGGCGAGCGGGTTGACCGAGTCGCGGGTGCGGGCGTCGGCCTCGGGGTCGGGCGAGTCCGGCAGGCCGGGGTGTTTGTAGAGCCCGGCGGCCACGTCGATGCGGAAGCCGTCGACGCCCCGGTCGAGCCAGAAGCGCAGTACGTGGTCGAAGTGGCTGCCGACCTCGGGGTTGCGCCAGTTCAGGTCGGGCTGCTCCGGCGTGAACATGTGCAGGTACCACTGTCCGGGGGTGCCGTCCCGCTCGGTGACCCTGGTCCAGGCGGGGCCGCCGAACATGGCGTGCCAGTTGTTGGGCGGTTCGGCGCCGTCCGGTCCCCGGCCGTCGGCGAAGTGGAAACGGGCGCGGGCGGTGCCGCCGGGCGCCGAGTCCAGCGCCTCACGGAACCACGGGTGCTCGCTGGAGCAGTGGTTGGGGACGATGTCCAGGAGCACTCGGACGCCGAGGCGCCGGGCGTCCGTCATCAGCAGGTCGAACTCGGCGAGGTCGCCGAAGAGCGGGTCCACATCGCAGTAGTCGGCGACGTCGTAGCCGTGGTCGTGCTGCGGCGAGGGGTAGAAGGGGCTCAGCCAGATGCCGTCGACCCCGAGCTTCTTGAGATACGGCAGTCCGGCCCGGACGCCGGCGAGATCGCCGATGCCGTCCCCGGTGCTGTCCAGAAAGCTCCGGACGTACACCTGGTAGATCACTGCGTCGCGCCACCAGCGGTGCGTGTTGAGCGTCACCCGTTGACCTGTCTGTGCGTGCCTTCGGTTATGCATGCATGTTATGTAGGCATGTCGAGGAGATGTCAACGAGTAGACAGGAGGTAGCGGGAAGCTGGCCCTTTAAATGCTCATTTTTTGGCCCACTCCGTTCGAGATGAGACGGCGGCGTTACCTAACATGTAACTAGGAAGGGGTCGCTGGATGCGACGAAGAAGGGGCTCAGCCCCGGCGCGAGATGTCGGCCAGTTCGCGCGCCAGCCGGCGCACGGCGGCCTCGGGCGTCTGATGCCCGGTCATCGCGTCGTGCACCACGGCCTGCACGACGAGGCTCACCTGGTCGTAGCGGGGGCTCTTGGGGCGCGGCGCCGCGGCGAGCACACCGGCGCGCAGCGTCGGCAGATACGGGAACTCCCGGACCAGTTCCGGATCCTGGTAGAGGTCGGCCCGTACGGGCGGCAGCGCGCCCTTGGTCAGGACCTGGCGCTGCACCCGTTCACTCGTGAGATACGCGATCAGGCGGGCGGCGGAATCGGGGTGCCTGGCCTGCGCGTTGACCGCAAGGTTGGAGCCGCCGAGCACGCTCGTCCCCGGCCCGTCGGGGCCGGGCAGCGGAACCGCGCCGATCTTCCCCGCGACGGCCGATCCCGGGGCGGAGGCGCTGACATAGGCGTAGGGCCAGTTGCGCAGGAAGAGGAGACGGCCGTCCTGGAAGGCCTGTTTGGACTCCTGCTCCTTGTACGTCAGCGCCTTCTTCGGTATCCAGCCGTCACGGACGCCGTCGGCGAGGAAGCCGATGCCCTCACGGGCCGCCGCGGAGTCCACCGTGACGCGCTCGCCCTCGTCACCGAGGATCGTGCCGCCCGCCGAATAGACCGCCTCGGCGGCGTTCACAGTGAGGCCCTCGTAGGGCAGGAACTGGCCCGCGTAGCCGTCGAGTCCGTACTTCGGCGCGATGGTCCTCGCCTGTTTCTCCAGCTCGGCCCAGGTGCGCGGCGGCGCGACACCCTCCTTGGCCAGGATGTCCTTGCGGTAGAGGAGCAGTCCGGCATTCGTAACGTACGGGACGGCGTACAGCTTCCCGTCGTACCTCGCCGTGTCGACCACCGGCGGCAGGAACCCGTCGAGCGGGAAGCGGTCGCGGGGCAGCGGGGAGATCCAGCCCGCCGCGGCGAACTCCGAGGTCCACGCGACATCGATGTTGAGGACGTCGAAGCGCCGCCGGTCACCGCCGCGCAGGTCGGTGGTCATCTGCGCGTGGGTCTCGTCCGCGGAGTCCGGGAGTTCGACGAGGGTGACCTTCTCGCCGGGGTGCGCGCGGTTCCAGCCGTCGAGCAGCGGCCCGAGATAGTTGGTGAGGTCACCGGCGGTGGCCAGCGTCAGCGGACCGCGTCCGCCCCCACGCGCCCCGTCGGCGGGCGGGCCCGAGGCGACGTAACCGGACAGGACGACCGCGACGACAAGGAGGCCCCTACCGGCGGCGCGTATCCACCGCATAGGTTCCTCCCTGTACACCGGCACCGGGCACCTTCGCCCGGAGTCAGAGGCCATGTATACCTGTTAGGTATGGGCGATACTAGGGCCTGCGGCACATTGGCCTCCGGTTCATGGGTGTTCGGCACATGGGCCCGCAACACATGACGAGCATGCCGTGAGCGGCCGGGACGCCCCGAGGGCGAACCGAGAAGAAGAGAGAGAAGAGGGGGAGGAGAGCACGAGTGCGGCTGCCCCTCCTGGCCCTGCTGGCGCGCGGCCCGGGCCATGGCTACGAGCTCAAGCAGGGCCTTGAGCAACTGCTGGGCTCCGCGTACCCTCAGCCGAACGTCGGCCAGATCTATGTGACGCTCGGCCGCCTCGAGAAGTCGGGACTGATCGAGGGCGAGGAAGTCGAGCAGTCGAGCCGGCCCAACAAGAAGATCTACCACCTCACCGACGCCGGGCGTGAGGCGCTGCGCGCCTGGTACGAGGAGACGGCGGACGAACCGCGGGTACGGGACGAGTTCTTCATGAAGCTCGCGCTCGCGCCGCAGACCGGTCTCGCCGACCAGATCGCCCTGATCAACAAGCAGCGGCGCCGGTATCTGAACACCATGCGCGAACTGTCGAAGCTCGCCACGACCGAGAACCGGGACAACCGGATCTCCCAGCTGCTCATCGAGGGCGCCATGCTGCATCTGCAGGCCGATCTCGACTGGCTGGAACGCTGCCAGGAGGAGTTGGAGGAGCAGGAATGAGCCGCACCCCTCCCGCGCCGCGCGCCGAGAACCCGTCGGCGCAGCCCGAGAGCCCTTCGCCGCGTGCCGCCGGGGAGACCGCTGTGCTGCGCGCGGAGAGCCTGGTCAAGACCCACCATGGCGAAGGGGCTCCCGCACATGCCGTGCGCGGCGTCGACCTCTCCGTACGGCGGGGCGAGTTCGTGGCCGTCACGGGCCCTTCCGGCGCGGGGAAGTCGACCCTGCTGCATCTGCTCGGCGGGCTCCAGAGGCCGGATTCCGGCAGCATCTGGCTGGACGGCGTCTGCACGGACGGATACGGCGAGGCCCGCTGGGCGATCGAGCGCCGGCGCCGCATCGGCATCGTGTTCCAGTTCTTCAACCTGGTGTCGAATCTGTCGGTGGCCGACAACGTCGAGCTGCCCGCCCTGCTCGCCGGGGTCTCCCCCAAGCAGGCGCGCGCCGAGCGCGAGCAGCTGCTCGCCGAGCTGGGACTTCAGGGCAAGGAGCGCAGCATGCCGGGCGAGCTGTCCGGCGGTGAGCAGCAGCGCGTCGCGCTGGCCAGGGCGCTGGTCAACCATCCGCCCCTGCTGCTCGCCGACGAGCCCGCAGGCAGCCTCGACAGCAAGGGCACCCGGGAGGTGACCCGGCTGTTGTCCCGTTTCCATCAGCGCGGGCAGACGATCGTGCTGGTCACCCACGACGCGCGGCTCGCGAGCGCCGCGGACCGGGTGATCAGCTTCTTCGACGGCCGTATCGCCGACGACGCGGAACTCGACGGCGCGCCGTCGCGGGGCCTGGGGATATCCGGCGTGCTGGAACTGAAGGACTGAGCGACATGCGCAACCTCTTGTTCGCCTCCCTCGCACCCGCGCCCCCGCTTGCCCGCGCCACGTCCCTGACACACGCGCCCTCGCCTGCGACACACGCGCCCTCGCCTGCCCGCGCCACCACCCCGACACCCCCAGCCCCCGTCGTCTCCCCCGCGCCCTCGACCTCCGTCGCCCCGTTCGCCTCCCCCGCACCCGCGATCCCCGTCGCCCCCTTCACGTGCCCTCCGCCCTCGACCCCCATCGCCCCTTCCCCCGGGCCCTCGATCTCCGTGCGCCCGGTCATTTCCCTCGCGCCCCGGGCCTGCGTCGCCCCCTCCGCCCCCTTCGCCCGCGAACCGAGAGGCTGAGCGGGAATGCGTGCCACGTTGCGCTGGGCGCACGCCGATCTGCGCACCCACCGGGGTGAGGCGCTGTTCATCGTGCTCGCCACCGCCGGGATCGTCGCCTCGTTGCTGCTGGCCACCGCGCTCTTCGGCTACGCGACCAACCCGTGGCAGCGGGTGTTCACCCAGTCGCACGGCGCGCACGTGTGGATCCACACCGGACCGTCCTCGGACGCGCGCAGACTCGCCGAAGTGGACGGAGTCGACTCCGTCGCGGGGCCCTACCCCACCGCCTCGACCGCCGTCGAGTCACGGGGAACCCGCGCCGTGGTCGAACTGCGCGGCGCCACCGAGCAGCCCGCCACGGGGCGCCCGCTGCTCGCCTCCGGACGCTGGCTCGACCCCGCCGAGGCGGACGGCGTGGTGCTGGAGAGCAGCCTGGCCCGGGCGCTGTGGGCCGAACCGGGCGACACCCTCACCGTTCCCGGCACCGCCCGGAAGCTGACCGTGCTGGGCGTGGCCGACAGCGCCGAGCCCCGGTACAGCCCGGGCGAGCGGCCGGGCCTGGTGTGGGCCCTCCCGTCGGCGGTGCGGGGCACCGCCGGGCGCGCCGGACAGGTGATCGGGCTGCGGCTGACCGATCCCGGCGACACCGACTACGCGGTCCAGCGGGCCGTCACCCTCCTCGGCGCCGGCGCGGTCACCGAGGTCTCCCCCTGGCAGCAGGCGCGTGCCGAGGCGCAGGGCGACAACCGTCTGCTCGGGCAGGTTCTCGGCCTGTTCGGCCTGGGCGCGCTCGTCGCCGCCGGGCTCGCCGTGCACGGTGCGATCGGCACCCGTATCCGTGGCCATCTGCGGGACATCTCGGTGCTGAAGGCGATCGGCTTCACGCCGGGCCAGGTGGTACGGATCTTCCTGTTGCAGCACGTGGCGTTCGCGCTGCTGGGCGCCGTGCTCGCGGGTGCGCTCACGCAGGCGCTGGGCAGCCGGGTCCCGGGGCGTCTCGGGGACGCGGTCGGTGTGTGGCAGGGACTGCCGGGACACACCGCGGCGCTCTTCTCGGTGCCCGCGGCCGCGGTGCTGTTCATCGCCGCGACGACCGTGCTCGCCGCGTGGCGGGCCGGACGGGTGTCACCCGTGCCGGGGCTGCGCGCCGCGGCACCGCTCGGCGGCGGGCTGCCGCGTCTGGCACGCGGGGCGCTGGGGCTGCGGCTGCCGTCCGCGCTGGTCCTGGGCTGGCACAAGGCGTTCACCCGTCGGCCGCGCTCGCTGGCCACGGTCGCCCGCCTCGCGCTGCCCCTGCTGCTGATCGTGGTGGCCATGAGCGCCTGGACGACCATCGACCGCTTCCACAGCAGGCCCGAGCAGCTCGGTCTCGCGTCCGCACTCACCGTCCGGCCGGACGGGAGTCTGAGCGATTCCGGCGTACGGGCCCTGCTCGACCGGAATCCGCAGGTCACCGGGGTCCACCCGGGCATCCAGGTGCCCGCTCTGGTCCCCGGCCAGACCGGCACGATCGCGCTGCGCGGGCTCGGCACACGCCAGGACCCCTACCCGTTCTCGCTGGCCGAGGGCCGCCCCGCGCGCGGCCCCGACGAGGCGGTGGCCGGTCAGGGCCTGCTCGACCTGCTGGACGTGCGGGTCGGCGACTGGGTGCGCATGACCGTGGGCGCTCAGCCGCAGATCCTGCACATCGTGGGGCGGAGCATCGAACCGGAGAACGGCGGCCGGGTCATCTCCACCTCGCTCGACACCCTCCGTGAGAACGACCCGGGACTCCGGCCGACCCTCTATCAGCTCCAGCTGCGCCCCGGCGCGGACCCGCACCGGGTGGCCACGGAGCTGGCCACGGCGGCGCACGGACACTTCGACGTGCACGCCGTGACCAACCCGGCCGACGGGCTCTCGCCGCTGCGCGGAGTCGTTGTGGGACTGATCGCCGTACTGGCCCTGATCGGGCTCATCGAGCTGCTCACCGCGATCGGCGGCACGGTCCGCGAGGGCGAGCGGGATCTGCTGGCGCTGAAGGCGATCGGACTGACGCCGCGGCAGATCACCGCGATCACCGTGACGGCCACGGGGTGCACGGCTTTCGCGGCGGTCCTCGTCGGTACGGCTCTGGGGCTGCCACTCGCGCACTGGCTGATCGATGCCCAGGGAAGGTCGAGCGGCATCGGCGCGGGCGTCGCGCGGGGACCGTCCGCGCTGCTTCTGCTGCTGTTCGGCGGCGCCGCCGTGCTGGGCGCCGCCGCGCTCGCCGCCCTGCCGGCCGCCCGAGCGGCCCGCCGCCGGCTGGCGGACACCCTCAGCGCGGCGGCCTGATCCCGGTCAGGTCCCGTACGGTCCTTGCCCGTAGAGGTTCTGCCGCGTGCCCGGCCCGGGCGGGTGCCCCTGGGGGTGGGGGGCGTACGGAGCGCTCTGCGGATACGGGCCCGACGGGCTGCCGTAGCGGTACGGGTTGTACCGGTTCCCGGGCGGGAAGGGCGTCCCCTGCGGAGGCACGAAACCGCCGTGCGGCGGGTACCCGGGCGGAGCCACGGGACGCGGGATCGGCAGGGCCGCGGGGTGCGCGCGCAGCCTGATCCCATAACGGCGGCGGAGCCTGTTCATCTCCAGGACGGAGATGGCGGTCACCGTCACCGGCGCGCCCAGGATGAAGACGATGCCCAGGGTGAGGCTGAGCCCGTGCAGATCACCGGTGACCAGGTCGGACCGTCAGTCTGTCGCTCGTCCATCTCCCACGTGAACCGGCCAACTTCCGCTCCCCCGAACGATCGCCATCGTGATCGCCGGGGATTGCACGGGAAGCGGGCGGACTCCCGCCGCCCGCTTCCCCGCATTCGGGGACCTAACGGCCGCGCAGCGTCCGGTACTTGGCGACCAGGGCCTTGGTCGACTCGTCCAGTCCCGGCACGTCCGCGCCGTCGGTGAGGGCGGGCTCGACGCGCTTGGCGAGCACCTTGCCGAGCTCGACGCCCCACTGGTCGAAGGAGTCGATGTTCCAGATCGCGCCCTGGACGAACACCTTGTGTTCGTAGAGGGCGATCAGCTGGCCGAGGACCGAGGGGGTCAGCTCCCTCGCCAGGATCGTGGTCGTCGGGTGATTGCCCTCGAACGTCTTGTGCGGCACCAGCTCCTCGGGCACCCCCTCGGCGCGTACCTCGGCGGGGGTCTTGCCGAAGGCCAGCGCCTGCGTCTGCGCGAAGAAGTTCGCCATCAACAGGTCGTGCTGGGCGACCAGGCCCGGCAGCAGGTCGGCCACGGGCTCGGCGAATCCGATGAAGTCGGCGGGGATCAGCTTCGTGCCCTGGTGGATCAACTGGTAGTAGGCGTGCTGGCCGTTGGTGCCGGGCGTGCCCCACACCACCGGGCCGGTCTGCCACTCGACCGGACGGCCGTCACGGTCCACGGACTTGCCGTTGGACTCCATGTCGAGTTGCTGGAGATAGGCGGTGAACTTGGACAGGTAGTGCGAGTAGGGCAGCACGGCGTGCGACTGCGCGTCGTGGAAGTTGCCGTACCAGACACCCAACAGACCGAGCAGCAACGGGACGTTGGCCTCAGTGGGAGCGGTACGGAAGTGCTCGTCGACGAGGTGGAAGCCGTTGAGCATCTCGCGGAAGCGGTCCGGGCCGATCGCGATCATCAGCGAGAGGCCGATCGCCGAGTCGTAGGAGTAGCGTCCGCCGACCCAGTCCCAGAACTCGAACATGTTGGCCGTGTCGATCCCGAAGTCGGAGACCTTCTCGGCGTTCGTCGACAGCGCCACGAAGTGCCGCGCCACCGCCTCCTGCCCGGCCTTCAGACCGCCCAGCAGCCAGTCACGCGCCGAGGTGGCGTTCGTGATCGTCTCGATCGTGGTGAACGTCTTGGAGGCGATGATGAACAGCGTCTCCGCCGGGTCCAGGTCCCGCACGGCCTCGTGCAGGTCCGCGCCGTCCACGTTCGACACGAACCGGAGCGTGAGGTCGCGGTCCGTGAACGAGCGCAGCACCTCGTACGCCATCGCGGGACCGAGGTCGGAACCGCCGATGCCGATGTTGACGACGTTCTTGATGCGCTTGCCGGTGTGCCCGGTCCACTCGCCCGAGCGGACCCGCTCCGCGAAGCCCGCCATCCTGTCGAGGACCGCGTGCACGGCCGGCACCACGTTCTCCCCGTCGACCTCGACGACCGCGTCCCGCGGCGCCCGCAGCGCGGTGTGCAGCACCGCCCGGTCCTCGGTCACATTGATCTTCTCGCCCCGGAACATCGCGTCCCGCAGCCCGAAGACGTCGGTCGCCGCGGCCAGCTCGCGCAGCAGTCGCAGCGTCTCGTCGGTGACCAGGTGCTTGGAGTAGTCGACGTGCAGATCGCCGACCTGGAGCGAGTAGCCGGAGCCGCGCGCGGGATCGGCCGCGAACAGGTCGCGCAGATGGGCGTCCGCGAGCTCCTCTCGGTGCTTGGCCAGAGCGGTCCACTCGGGTGTCTGGTTGAGCCGGGTACGGCTTTCTGCGTTCATCTCGGACTTCCGCCTTCTTTCCTGCCTGTGCTGCTGCGTACCTTGCCCCGCTGCCGGTCCCAACCTAATTGATCAGGGCTGGACACGAGCTGTCGTAGTGCGTCCGCCGGCTCAACAACAGATACGTCCCTCTTGACCACAGGTGTCAGCGCGATGACGGCGGAAGTGACGCGACGACGTCGGGAGTGAGGATCGCGGCCGCGAACAGTGCCGGTCCGTTCGGCCCCGTGGCTGCCGTGCCCGTGCCGCCCGGCAGGGGCTCCCAGGGGTGTCCGGGGCCGAGATCGTGCGGAATGCCGAGCCGACGCGCCCGGCATGAATTCCGGGCCGCGCTGCTGCATCAGCGTGACCTGGCCGGCGCTCCCCGTGATGTTCGTCGGGCCGGGCAGCGGCGAGGCCGCCCGACGAGTGCGCCGTCATCCCGCGCCGCTGGTCGCCCCGGGCGCCCGGAACAGCACCGGGACTCGGGCGCGGCACAGGAATCCGTCCACGGTACGAAGCCCCGTCGACGGTACGAGGATCCGGGCGCGGCGGAACAAACGACCCGCGGCACGGGCGTCCAGGCGCGGCGGACCCGGCGACCGGGCGGTGTCCTGGCCGCGAAGCCGCCGCGAAACGGTTCCGGCCAGACACCTGTGGGTGCCCGGCCGGCTCTCAACTCCTAGATTTCGCCCCGCAGTTTGGCGAGCGCCTCGGCGAGGATCGCCTCGCCGTCCGCGTCGCTGCGCCGCTCCCGCACGTACGCGAGGTGCGTCTTGTACGGCTCGGTGCGCGGCGGGTCCGGCGGGTTGTCCCGGTCCTGTCCTGCGGGGAAGCCGCAGCGCGGACAGTCCCAGGTCTCGGGAACCTGCGCGTCGCTGGCGAAGCTGGGGACCGTCTCGTGCCCGTTGGAGCACCAGAAGGAGATGCGCAGCCGGGGTGCGGACTCGCCGCGCTCGGCCTCGCCCATCGGCCCCGCCCCGACCCGGCTTCCTCGGATCGCGTTGCCACTTGCCACGGTCGTAACTCCCTGCGTGATGGTGCCGCGAAGCGAGTCGGCGTGACGCTTCGCTGCGAGCGCCTCAGTCTACGTAAGGCCCAACGCGCGTCCAGTGATTGGAGTTACATCCCCACCCCTAGACGCAAGCCCCATGATAGGCGGCGCCTGGAGGCGCGTACCGGACATGGGGCCTTACGTGCGGAATGTGCTTGCGTAATGTGCAGTTGTGCTTCCGTACCGATGTCGATCGGTGATCAGTTGTTGATCTTCATCAGGACACCGAGCACGACGATGCACGCGAACCAGAGCAGACCGATCATCAGCGTGATGCGGTCGAGGTTGCGCTCGGCGACCGAGGAGCCGCCGACGGACGACTGCATGCCGCCACCGAACATGTCGGACAGGCCGCCGCCCTTTCCCTTGTGCATCAGCACCAGCAGCATCAGCAGCAGGCTGAAGACGATCAGGGCGATCGAGAACCCCAAAACCACGGCTGGACCAACTTCCTAGGAACTGGATGGACGACGGGGGCCCGGTGCAACGGCACCAGACCCCCGCAAGGGTACGACGAATCGCCGCTACCGCATACTTACTGGTCGCGGAACCGGACGATCTTGACGAACTCGTCGGCGTCGAGGGACGCGCCACCGACCAGAGCGCCGTCGATGTCGGGCTTCGCCATGATCTCGGCGACGTTTCCGGACTTCACCGAGCCGCCGTACTGGATGCGGACCTGGTCGGCCAGCTCCTGGGAGTACAGCTCGGCGAGCTTGGCACGGATCGCGGCGCAGACCTCCTGCGCGTCGTCGGCGCCGCAGACCTTGCCGGTGCCGATGGCCCAGACGGGCTCGTACGCGATCACGACGGACTCGGCCTGCTCGGCCGGGAGGTCCTTCAGACCGCCCTCGACCTGCGCGAGCGTGTGCGCGACGTGGTTGCCCGCCTCGCGGACGTCCAGCTCCTCGCCCACGCACAGGATCGGGGTCAGACCGTGCCTGTAGGCGGCCTTGACCTTGGCGTTCACGATCTCGTCGGTCTCGTTGTGGTACTGGCGGCGCTCGGAGTGGCCGATGGCCACGTACGTGCACTTCAGCTTGGCCAGCATCGAGCCGGAGATCTCGCCGGTGTAGGCACCGGAGTCCTGCGCCGAGAGGTCCTGGGCACCGTACTTGATCTTGAGCTTGTCGCCGTCGACCAGGGTCTGCACGGAGCGCAGGTCGGTGAAGGGCGGCAGGACGGCGACCTCGCAGGCCTCGTAATCCTTGTCCGCCAGGGCGAAGGCGAGTTTCTGGACGTGCGCGATGGCCTCGAGGTGGTTGAGGTTCATCTTCCAGTTGCCCGCCATCAGCGGCGTGCGCGTGCTCATCTAGGTCAGTCCTCCAGTGCGGCGAGGCCGGGGAGCGTCTTGCCCTCGAGGTATTCGAGGGAGGCGCCGCCACCGGTCGAGATGTGGCCGAATGCCGTCTCGTCGAAGCCCAGGATGCGGACGGCCGCGGCGGAGTCGCCACCGCCGACGACCGTGAAGGCCTGGGAATCGAGAAGGGCCTGGGCGACCGCCTTGGTGCCCTCGGCGTAGTCGGGGTGCTCGAAGACGCCCATCGGGCCGTTCCAGAAGACGGTGGCGGCGTCGGCGAGCTTCGAGGCGTACAGCTTGCGGGACTCCGGACCGATGTCCAGGCCCAGCTGGTCGGCCGGGATCGCGTCCGCGGCGACAGTCGTGGAGTTCGACGGGGCCTTGGTCTTCAGGTCCGGGAACTCGTGGGCTACCAGCACGTCGACGGGGAGAACCAGCTCGACGCCGTTCTTCTCCGCGCGCTCGATGTACTCCTTGACCGCCGGGAGCTGGTCCTCCTGAAGGAGGGAGGTGCCGACCTCGTAGCCCTTGGCCTTGAGGAAGGTGAACACCATGCCGCCGCCGATGAGCAGCTTGTCGGCCTTGCCGAGCAGCTGGTCGATGACGGCGAGCTTGTCGGAGACCTTGGAGCCGCCGAGCGCGACGACGTAGGGCCGCCGGACGTCCTCGGTGAGCTTCTTCAGGACGCCGACCTCGGTGGCGATGAGGTAGCCGGCGTAGTGCGGCAGGCGGGCCGGGAGGTCGTACACGGAGGCGTGCTTGCGGTGCACGGCGCCGAAGCCGTCGCCCACGTAGACGTCGGCCAGGGCGGCCAGCCGGTCGGCGAACTCGCCGCGCTCGGTGTCGTCCTTGGACGTCTCGCCGGCGTTGAAGCGGAGGTTCTCGATGACCGCGACCTGGCCGGGCTGCAGGCCGTTCACCGCGTCGTGGGCCGCGGGGCCGACCGTGTCCTGCGCGAACGCGACCGGCGCGCCGAGCAGTTCACCGAGTCGCTCGGCGGGCTGGAGGAGGGAGAACGCCGGGTCCGGGGCGCCCTTGGGGCGGCCCAGGTGCGAGGCGACGATGACCTTGGCGCCCGCCTCGGCCAGGGCCTTGACGGTGGGAAGGACGGCGCGGATACGGCCGTCGTCGGTGATGAGGCCATTGGCCAGCGGCACGTTGAGGTCGGCGCGGACGAAGACCCGCTTGCCGGCCACGCCTTCGGCGAGAAGCTCGTCGATCGTCTTCATAAAGGGACTCCTAGGGAAGGCTCTTCAGATCCGAGAGGGCTGGTCGATCACTACGTAGCGCAGGGCCCGGACAGCGCGGCGTCGCGCTGCCCGAGCCCTGGCTCACATCGAGGTGCCTGCTCTGGGAGTTAGAGCCGGCCGCCGACGAAGACCGTGAGGTCGACGAGGCGGTTGGAGTAGCCCCACTCGTTGTCGTACCAGCCGAGGATCTTCACCGTGTTGCCCTCCTGGACCATGGTCAGGGAGGAGTCGAAGGTGCAGGAGGCCGGGTCGCCGACGATGTCCGAGGAGACGATCTGGTCCTCGGTGTACGCCAGGTAGCCGTTGAGGTCGCCGTCCTCGGAGGCCTTCTTGAACGCGGCGTTGACCTCGTCCTTGGTGACCTCGCGCTGCAGCGTCACGACCAGGTCGGTGGCCGAACCGGTCGGGACCGGGACGCGCATGGCGATGCCGTCCAGCTTGCCCTTGAGCTGCGGGAGGACCAGGGCGGTGGCCTTGGCGGCACCGGTCGTGGTCGGGATGATGTTCTCGGCGGCGGCACGGGCGCGGCGCAGGTCCGAGTGCGGGAAGTCCAGGATGCGCTGGTCGTTCGTGTACGCGTGAACCGTCGTCATCAGGCCCTTGACGATGCCGAAGTTCTCGTCGAGAACCTTGGCCATCGGCGCCACACAGTTGGTGGTGCAGGAGGCGTTGGAGATGATGTTGTGGTTCGCCGGGTCGTACTGGTCCTGGTTGACGCCCATCACGATGGTGATGTCCTCGTCCTTGGCCGGAGCCGAGATGAGGACCTTCTTGGCGCCGCCGGCGATGTGCTTCTCGGCGTCGGCCTTCTTCGTGAAGATGCCGGTCGACTCGATGACGATGTCGACACCGAGCTCGCCCCACGGGATGTCGGCGGGGTTGCGCTCGGACAGGACCTTGATCGTGTGCCCGTCGACGGTGATCGTGTCGGCGGTGTGCGACACCTCGGCCTTGAGGCGGCCAAGGATGGTGTCGTACTTGAGCAGGTGGGCGGTGGTCGCGGTGTCACCCAGGTCGTTGACAGCCACGATCTCGATGTCAGCACCCTGCTCCAGCAGCGCGCGGAAGTAGTTACGACCGATGCGGCCAAAGCCGTTGATGCCTACGCGGATCGTCACGAACCGATCTCCTCGTTAGGTACGCCGACTCAGATGTCGGCGAGTTGTATGGGATGTCCCCGACCGAGTCCGACCCTACCTCCCTGGAGCCCCCGGAGTGACATCGAGTAGGGCCATACACGGCAGGGCGATCCGTACCCGTCAGTAGGGGTACGGATCACCCGCGCTGTTCATGCGATTGTCACGCACAGTCAGCTCTTCAGTGCCGAGAGCGCCTTTCCGATCAGGGCCGCGCGGTCGGCCGCCGAACTGACGTGTTCCAGGCCGAAGCCCAGCAGTACGGAGTCGTCCGTGGTGACCGCTCCATATGTCTTGAACAGTTCTCCGGTGCGCGCCCAGTCCCGCAGGACGGCCGGGCTGCCCGCGGGCGGGCCGGCGACGCTCCAGGGACCGAGGGAGGACTCGAAGCCCTCCGTGTCGGTGGCGGTGCCGCCGACCACGAGGGAGGCGTTGTCGACGAGGAGACCGTGGCCGCCCGAGCTCGGGTCGGTGATGTAACTGAACGAGACCTCGATCGACTTGCCGACGTACGCGCTCAGGTCGAAGGCGACCTGCTGCCAGCCGCTGGAGGCGCCGGTGAAGCTGTTCCACGCACCGCTGGTGCCCGTGGCGGTGCAGCCGGCCGCGCTCACGGTCAGGTAGTGCTTGATCCAGGGGTGTTCCCGGGCGAGGAAGCCGGCCTCGCACTCGGTCGGGACCGTGGCCGAGGTGGCACCGCCCGCCTCGGGAAGCGTGGTCCAGTCGTCGGCCCCGGTCGTGTGGACCTCGACGATCGCATGGTCGTAGCCGGGCTCGGTGTCCCAGAGCAGCTGGGAACGGAGCGTCGGCTTGTCGGCGGCGCCGACCCCGGTGAGGTCGATGGTGCGGGTGAGGCGCTTGTAGGCGTCGTCGGTGTGGACCGCGGCGGCCATGTACGAGCCCGCGTACGGCCCGTACGGGTTGACGGTGCCGCTGAACTGGCCCGCTCCCGCGCCGGAGGCGAACTGCGGGTACTGCGCGGCGGCGAGCGAGTCCGAGGTGACGCCATAGGTGCCCGCCGCGTTCAGCGGGTTGCCGGGCGCGTCGCCGAGCGCTCCTGTGACGCCGCCGAGCTTCCCCGAGCCGGTGAAGCCGCTCGCGCCGGGAGTGGACGTACGGGAGTAGGCGCCCAGGTAGTACTGGCTGAAGTCGTTCGAGAGGGTGCCGCCGCCGAGGTCGACGCTGCCACCGGCCAGCTCGCCCGCCTCGACCAGCTTGCCGCCCTCGTTGAGGAAGGCCCGCAGCTGGAGCTGGGTGGCGTTGCCGGGCCGCAGTGCGCCGGTGTAGTGGACGACGGTCCCGAAGTGGCCGAGGACGCCGAGCGCGTCCGGCGCGCCCTGGGTGGCGACGTCCCAGACGAGGGCCTTCCTGCCGTTCGCCTTCAGCGCGTCGACGTAGGTCTGCGCCTGTGTGGCGGTCGCGCCCTCCTCGGCGACCACGAGCACGTCGGCCCGCGGCCGCTGGGCCACGGTGTACGTGAAGTGCGTGCTGGAGGTGGGCTTTCCGCTCCGGGTCTCACCGGTGAACCAGACCTCGACCTTGTCGCCCGGGTCGCCGTCCTTGACCTTGGCGCGGTACTCGTCGAAGTAGAGGTTGTCCGTGCCGCCGTAGGTGTCGCCGCCCTGCCAGGGCCTGAGCGCCATGTCGAGCGTATGGCCGCCGTTGACGCGGTACTTGAGCTCCTTGTCGCGTACCGACTTGCGGACGACGACGGAGACCTCCTGGTCGGCGCCCCGGGAGTACGACGTGGAGAAGGCGGCGGGGGTGAAGTCGGGGGCCTCGAGGCCGACCGAGGAGGACGGCTGGTCGGGGTGGGCGGCGGTCTCGGCGACGGAGAGCGCGAACGGGACGTTCTTCTCGAACTCCTGCTCGATCAGCTTCTCGTCGTCCGGGAAGGTGAAGACGGAGGCGCAGTCCGCCGCGTTCCAGGCGTCGTTCGGGTCGAGGTCGGACGCCGTCTCGCAGGTCGACATCTCGGGGGTGAACATCGCCATGCCGTTGACGTTGCCCGCGTGGCCGTCCGCCTCGCCGTTGGTCGTGTACAGCTCCGAGGAGACCTGCGGGTGATAGCCCGGGATCGCGGAGTGCTCGGGGGTTCCGGCGAGTGCCTTGTAGAGCACGTCGTCAGGAGTGGGTGTCGCCACCTGCCAGCCCACTCCGTAGAGGAGCAGTTCGGCGGCCGAGTGGTAGTTGATGCCGTACGTGAAGCCGATCCGCTTCTCGAAGGCGTCCAGCGCCCTGGTCTCGGGCTCGGAACCGGGGCTCGCGCCGCGGTAGGTCTCACTGGTGGGGTTGGGCGACGAACCCTCGTCGTCGTAGCCCCACTTGTAGGCGAAGTTGCGGTTGAGGTCGACGCCGTCGCCCGTGGAGATGACGCCGTCGCCGTTCACGTCCCGCAGGTTCTTGCGCCACTGGCGGGCGTCGGCGTCCTTGAACGTGTAGTCGTAGCCGTCGGGGTTGGCCGACAGGACGAACCACAGCTCGGTGGAGTCGACGATCTTCCTGATGCGTTTGTCCGTGGCGTAGTTGTCCAGGTAGTAGTGCATCAGCCGCCGCGTCATCTCGGGCGTGATCCACTCGCGCGCGTGCTGGTTGGACATATACAGCACCGACGGCTTGGCGCCGTCCCTGGTCGTCTTCGCGCCCTTGGTCAGTTTGAGCGCGAGGATGTCCTGGCCGTTCAGGGTCTTGCCGATGGAGACGACCTTGGTCAGGCCGGGGTTGGCCTCACCCGTCCTGATGATCTCCTCCTGGAGGTTGCCCTTCCCGCTGTACGGGCGGAACACTCCCTGGGCGGCACCCTCGACCCGGTTCTCGGCCTTGGCGGAGAGCGTGTGCTCCGTGAGGTCGACGCCCTGCTTCTCCAGCTTCTTGGCCTGCTGGTCGGTGACGTAGACCTCGACCGTGCTCCTGCCGTTCTTCCAGGTCGTGTCGCCGAGCTCGTGACCGTCCTGGCCGGCCGCGAGCAGCAGGGGTACCTGCTGCTTCGTGACCTCGGCTCGGAACACCTTCACGGCGTTCGCGTCGGGCTTGGGTGAACTGCCGTTCTGCGCCTGGGCGATCGGCGCCACGGCCGCACCGCCCAGCAGGAGCGCGCCGGTAGCGAGGATCGCGCTCGCTCTTCGTCTCATGAGCCCCCCTTGCACTGGTCCGCCACAGCAGCGAACAGATGCCAGGCTCATGACACTTCAAGGTCAAGTCAAGGGCGCCTCGCGGGCGAAGGACCACCGGTGCCGACCTCCCAATCGGGCGTCGGCACCGGCATATTGAGCTTCTGTCAGATAATCCCGCACGTTTTTCACATCGCCCCGCGGGTCCGGTTCAGCCCGCGAGGTTGTCCGCCATCTCCTCGGACAGACTCGATTCCGTCCCGGGGATCCCGAGGTCCTGCGCCCGCTTGTCCGCCATCGCCAGCAGCCTGCGGATACGGCCGGCGACGGCATCCTTGGTCAGCGGCGGGTCGGCGAGGGCGCCCAGCTCCTCCAGGGAGGCCTGCTTGTGCTCCATGCGCAGCCGTCCCGCGGCGGCCAGATGCTCCGGCACCTCGTCCGCGAGGATCTCCAGGGCGCGCTGGACGCGGGCCCCGGCGGCGACGGCGGCGCGCGCCGAGCGGCGCAGATTGGCGTCGTCGAAGTTGGCGAGCCGGTTCGCCGTGGCCCGGACCTCGCGGCGCATCCGCCGCTCCTCCCAGGCCAGCACCGACTCGTGCGCGCCGAGACGGGTCAGCAGCGCGCCGATCGCGTCGCCGTCGCGAACGACCACGCGGTCCACTCCCCGCACCTCACGGGCCTTCGCCGCGATCGACAGCCGGCGGGCGGCGCCGACCAGCGCGAGCGCGGCCTCCGGCCCCGGGCAGGTCACCTCGAGGGACGAGGAGCGGCCGGGCTCGGTGAGCGAGCCGTGGGCCAGGAAGGCCCCGCGCCAGGCCGCCTCGGCGTCGCAGGTGGCCCCCGAGACCACCTGCGGCGGCAGCCCTCGGATCGGGCGGCCCCGCCCGTCCACGAGCCCGGTCTGGCGGGCCAGCTGGTCACCGCCCGCGACGACGCGCACCACGTAGCGCGATCCGCGGCGCAGCCCTCCGGGCGCCATCACGATCAGTTCGGAACTGTGGCCGAAGATCTCCAGAATGTCCCGCTTCAGGCGGCGCGCCGCCATGGCGGTGTCCAGCTCCGCCTCGATCACGATCCGGCCGCTCACCAGGTGAAGGCCGCCGGCGAACCGCAGGATGGCGGATACCTCCGCCTTCCTGCAGCAGGTCCGGGTGACGGGGAGCCGGGAAATCTCATCCTTCACCGCTGCCGTCATCGCCATGGGCCGATCCTTCCATGCATCCGAAAAATACGGTCGTACGCGGCGGCCAACAGCTCCGGGTCGTGCCGCGGAGATCCGTCGGTCCGGGCCACCGGCGCCAGCTCGACCGCGGCACCGAACCGCTGGGCGGCGTCGGCTAGAGAGTCGCGGTCGGGCACGGCGGCCTCGTCGGCCAGCACCACGTCCAGGGCGAGTTTAGGGGCGTGTCGTCCCAAAACCTCCAAATGACGCTGCGGGGAGAAGCCTTCGGTTTCTCCGGGCTGCGGGGCGAGGTTCAGGGAGAGTACCCGGCGCGCCCTCGTCCGGCTGAGGGC
Organism: Streptomyces sp. NPDC026500; assembly: GCF_055567635.1. Classification (NCBI taxonomy): domain Bacteria; kingdom Bacillati; phylum Actinomycetota; class Actinomycetes; order Kitasatosporales; family Streptomycetaceae; genus Streptomyces; species Streptomyces sp. NPDC026500. The sequence goes on from NZ_JBVHQB010000008.1 coordinate 83,332, forward strand.
GTCCAGAAGTTCGGGCACCAGAAGATGCGGGATCACGGACGAGAACCAGGAGCCGGGGCCGAGCACCACCCAGTCCGCGTCGAGGACCGCGGCCACGGCCTCGGGCACGGCCGGCGGATCGTGCGGTACGACGTGCACGGACTGGACCTCGCCGGGCGTGAGCGCCACATTCGCCTGGCCCCGCACCGTCCCGACCTCGTCGGGCCGGTCGGGGTCGTGCCCCTTGACCAGGGCCTGGAGCTCCAGGGGCACGGCGGACATGGGCAGCACCCGGCCGTGCGCGCCCAGCAGCTTGCCGACCAGGTCCAGGGCCTGGACATGGTCCCCGAGCTGCTCCCACAGGGCGACGATCAGCAGATTGCCGACCGCGTGTTCGTGCAGGTCGCCCTTGGACTGGAAGCGGTGCTGGATGACGCGGGCCCAGGTCTGGCCCCAGGCGTCGTCGCCGCACAGCGCTGCCAGCGCCTTGCGCAGATCACCGGGCGGGAGGACGCCCAGCTCGTCGCGCAGGCGGCCGCTGGAGCCGCCGTCGTCGGCCACGGTGACGACGGCGGTGAGGTCGCCGGTGATCCGGCGCAGCGCGGCGAGCGAGGCGGACAGCCCCCGGCCGCCGCCGAGGGCGACGACCTTGGGCTGGGCGCCGCGGCGGCGCGGCTTGGCACCGCGCGCCACGACCGGCTGGTTGGCGCGGTCCCCGGGGATCTCCCGGCGCAGCCGACTCAGCCGCAGGGCAGTACGTCCGGTCACTCGCGCCCCATGTCCCGGTGCACGAGCACGGTCTCCACGCCCTGGGAGGCGAGGCGGGCGGCGAGCTTCTCGGCGGTCGCCACCGAGCGGTGCTTGCCGCCCGTGCAGCCGACCGCGATGGTCACATAGCGCTTGCCCTCGCGCCGGTAACCGGCGGCGATGAGCTGGAGCAGCTCGGCGTAGCGGTCGAGGAACTCCTTGGCGCCGGGCTGGTTGAAGACGTACGCCGAGACCTCTTCGTTCAGGCCGGTGAACGGGCGCAGCTCGGGGACCCAGTGCGGGTTGGGCAGGAACCGCATGTCCACGACCAGGTCGGCGTCGACCGGGAGGCCGTACTTGAAGCCGAAGGACATGACGGTGGCCCGCAGCTCGGGCTCCTCGTCGCCCGCGAACTGGGCGTCCATCTTGGCGCGCAGCTCGTGCACGTTCAGGCTGGAGGTGTCGATGACCAGGTCGGCGTCGCCGCGCAGCTCGCGCAGCAGCTCGCGCTCGGCGTCGATCCCGTCCACGATGCGGCCGTCGCCCTGGAGGGGGTGCGGCCGGCGCACGGACTCGAAGCGGCGCACCAGTGCCTCGTCGGAGGACTCCAGGAAGACGATCCGCCGGGTGACGTTCTTGGACTCCAGGTCGGCGAGGGATTCGCGGAGGTTGTCGAAGAACCGCCGGCCGCGTACGTCGACGACGACCGCGATCCGTGCCACATTGCCCTGGGAGCGGGCGCCGAGTTCCACCATCGTGGGGATCAGGGCGGGCGGCAGGTTGTCGACGACGAACCAGCCGAGGTCCTCCAGACACTTGGCGGCCGTGGACCGGCCGGCTCCGGACATACCGGAGATGATCACCAGCTCGGGAATGACGGCGTCCGGAACTCCCGTTCCGGCCGTCTCGCTGCCCGTACCCACCTGTTCTCCGTCTTCCCGTGGTGCTTCCTGCTCCGCGTGATCTTCGCTTGTTTCCTTGTGTGCTTCCTGGCCCTGCGCCGGGCGTTCCTCTTCACGCGCGTCGTTCTCGGTCATGTCTCCTGCCCCCGTCGCTCGTCCGAGGCGCCCGCGGTCACGGGCTCCTCCGCGGGGCCCGCCGTCGTTTCGGGCGCCGCGCCTTCGTCGTCTTCCATGATCTCTCCAGTCGCCGTGTTCACGGCGGGTGCGGCCGGAGCCGCCTCGGCGAGGGCCACGGCGATGGTCTCCGCCGTCTTTCGTCCTATGCCGGGAACCTCGCAGATCTGGTCGATCGTCGCGGACCGGAGCTTCTTCACGGAACCGAAGTGTTTGATCAGTGCCTGCTTGCGCGACTCGCCCAGGCCCGGCACGTCGTCCAGGGGGCCCGCCCTGAAGCGCTTGGCCCGCTTGGCGCGCTGGTAGGTGATCGCGAAGCGGTGGGCCTCGTCCCGGACCCGCTGGAGCAGATACAGCCCCTCACTGGTGCGCGGCAGGACCACCGGGTCGTCCTCGTCCGGCAGCCACACCTCCTCCAGGCGCTTGGCGAGTCCGCATACGGCGATGTCGTCGATGCCGAGCTCGTCGAGGGCCCGCTGGGCGGCGGCCACCTGCGGCCGGCCACCGTCGACGACGACGAGCTGCGGGGGGTAGGCGAAGCGCTTGGGCCGGCCGTCGTCGTCGGAGAAGGCGCTCACGGAGAGGGGGGTCTCGGAGAGCGGGCTCCCGGGGGCCGAGGCGGCGGTCTCGGAGAGCGGGGTCCCGGAAGCGACGGACCCGGAGGCGGCGGTCTCGGACAGCGGGGTCCCGGAAGCGACCGTCCCGGAGGCGGAGGTCTCAGGCAGCGGGGTCCCGGAAGCGACGGTCTCCGCTATCGCGGTCCCGGGAGCGAGGGTCGCCGAGGCAACGCTCTCCGAAGCCCCTGAAACGGCGTCCTCGCCGTCCGTCCACTCCCCCGTCCTCTCCTTCTCGACGAGGTAGCGCTTGAAGCGGCGGGTGATCACCTCGTGCATGGAGCGGACGTCGTCCTGGCCGGCGAAGCCCTTGATCTGGAAGCGCCGGTACTCGCCCTTGCGCTGGAGCCCGTCCTCGAAGACGACCATCGAGGCCACCACGTCGTCGCCCTGGAGGTGCGAGATGTCGTAGCACTCGATCCGCAGCGGCGCGCTGTCCAGGTCGAGCGCCTGGGCGATCTCCTCCAGGGCCCGCGAGCGCGTGGTCAGGTCGGAGGCGCGCCTGGTCTTGTGCAGAGCGAGCGCCTGGAGCGCGTTGCGCTGCACGGTCTCCATGAGCGCCTTCTTGTCGCCGCGCTGCGGGATGCGGAGCGACACGTTCGATCCGCGGCGCGCGGTCAGCCACTCCTGAACGGGCTCCACCGGCTCGGGCAGCGCCGGGACCAGCACCTCCTTGGGGACGGAGTCGCCCGTCTCCTCCCCGTAGAGCTGCTGGAGCGCGTGCTCGACGAGGTCACCCGTGGTGACCGCCTCCACCTTGTCCGTGACCCAGCCCCGCTGGCCGCGCACGCGTCCGCCGCGCACATGGAAGATCTGTACCGCGGCTTCCAGCTCGTCCTCGGCGACGGCCATGAGGTCGGCGTCGGTCGCGTCGGCGAGGACGACCGCGCTCTTCTCCATGGCCTTCTTCAGGGCCTCGATGTCGTCGCGCAGCCGGGCCGCGCGCTCGTACTCCATCTCCTCGGCCGCGTCCATCATCTGCTGTTCCTGGCGGCGGATGTACGTCCCCGTACGACCCGCCATGAAGTCGCAGAACTCCTCGGCCAGGTCGCGGTGCTCCTCGGGCGAGACCCGTCCGACGCAGGGCGCGGAGCATTTGCCGATGTAGCCGAGGAGGCAGGGCCTGCCGGTGCGGGAGGCGTTCTTGAAGACGCCGGCGGAGCAGGTGCGGACCGGGAAGACACGCAGCAACAGGTCGACGGTGTCGCGGATGGCCCACGCGTGCCCGTACGGACCGAAGTAGCGAACGCCCTTCTTCTTGTGGCCGCGCATCACCTGCACGCGCGGGAACTCCTCGTTCATCGTCACGGCGAGGTAGGGGTAACTCTTGTCGTCGCGGTACTTGACGTTGAACCGGGGGTCGTACTCCTTGATCCAGGAGTACTCCAGCTGAAGGGCCTCGACCTCTGTGGACACGACCGTCCACTCCACCGACGCGGCCGTGGTGACCATCGTGCGCGTGCGCGGGTGGAGATTCGCCAGGTCCTGGAAGTAGCTCGCCAGGCGCTGGCGCAGGCTCTTCGCCTTTCCGACGTAGATCACCCGGCGGTGCTCGTCGCGGAATTTGTACACCCCGGGAGAGTCCGGGATCTGTCCCGGCTTGGGGCGGTAGCTGGAGGGGTCGGCCATGTCACACACCCTACTGGCGTGGGCCGACAGCGCGGTCGGCTACCGGCCTGCCTGTGGACAGAACACAGGGAGCGCGCGGGTGCGACTCCAGGAACGTCGGCTCGCCGTGAACAGCCGCGATCGTCCGGGCCACGCGACGGTGATCATCACGGCGCCCGGGGAGGCGTACTCCGCCCGGAACGCTCCGGCCGGGCTTCTCTACGGTCCCCGCGCGGTGTCAGCCGCGGCGTCTGCGCAGGGCCCGCGAGACGCTCAGGACGAGCGCGACGAGGGCGCCCACCCCGGCCGTCGCCGACGCCACCACGACGAAGGGGTCGGTCGGGTCTTCACCACCGGTACGGACACCTTCGCGGCTGGGTCCTCTGTCCCCGCCAGGGCCTCGCTCGTCCCCGTGCCCTCCGCGGTCCACCCGCGGTACGCCGAGTCCGGCCGCACGGGGTGCGTCGTGTCCGGCCGCCCCGCCGAGCCGCGTCGCCGCGGAGCCCGGAAGCACGCCCGCGTGCACGGACGTACCGGAGTGGCCGGCCGCGCGCCCGGCGGCCGCGGTCGCCGGGGTGGCGCCCAGGGCGGCCAGAACCGCGGCGAGAACGACGAGTCGTCGTCTGTGGCGCATCGTGTTTGCTCCCGAGTGGGGGTCGAGGAGGGAAGGAGCGCGTCCGGGGGGCTGTGGTGAGCCATGTTGAGCATCAGGTGTTGTCGGGACTTGGTCAACACGCTTCAATGCGGGGGAACTCGGGGCGTGAACGGCGAAACCTGCCTGTGAACGGCCCCCGCGCGCCCATTGGGCGGCGCCGACGAACCGCTCGAACGGCCTGACCAGCCGGAGTGAACATCCACAGAAAGGCCCCTGCATGCGGCACGGCACACAGCACGCGTACGTCGCCACGGCTGAACTGGAAACGGCCCTGCGGGGCGGCCCCTTCCATGTCGCACTGCGCGCCGCGATCACCGCCCGCGGGCTGCCGCTCCAACGCGTCCAGCACCATCTGTCGCGGTACGGCGTCAAGGTCGGGGTGACGAGCCTGAGTTACTGGCAGCAGGGTGCCCGGCGTCCCCAGCGCCCCGAGTCGCTGCGGGCCGTCCGCGCCCTGGAGGAGATACTCCAGCTGCCCGACGAGTCCCTGATCAGGCTGTTGGCCGAGGCCGAGGAGCGCTCGGATCCGGAGCGCCCCACAGGGCGTTCGTACCGCTCGCTGGTGGAGGCCTCCGGTGTCCTGGAACGGCTGCTGGCCGAACTGGAGTCCCCGCTCGACGGCGGTCTGCACACTATCGGCCATCACGAACGGGTCCGCATAGGCTCCCATCGCGAACTACTGGGTCGCGAATCGCACCACATAGTGCGCGCCCACAAGGACGGCGTGGACCGCTATGTGGCCATCCACCACGGCGACCCCGGATGCGCACCGGAACGGACGGCGGTCCGGGCTCTGGAGAACTGCCGTACGGGCCGGGTGCGCTGGCACCGCGACACCGGCGTGCTCGTCGCCGAACTGCTCTTCGACACCCGGCTGCGGGCAGGCGATACGTTCCTCTTCCGCTACGCCTTCGAGGACGGCACCGCCGGGGCGTCGAGCGAGTACGTCCGCGGGTTCGGCTTCGCGGGCGGACAGTACGCGCTCCAGGTGCACTTCACCGAGAACGCGCTGCCCGTGCGCTGCCACCGGTTCACCCAGCACTCGGCGGCCGCGCCGCGCAGCGGCCGCCAGGAACTGACGCTGAGCGGCCACCACCGCTCGGTGCACCTGGTCGAGCCGCGTGTGCGGTCGGGGATCGTGGGGATCGGATGGGACTGGGAGTGACCCCCTCCCCGGGTGCGGTCCCCGGCCGGTCCGGCCCGCGATCGGGCTCACGCGATCGGACCGCACCTGAGCTCACGCGCCCGGACCGCGCTTGAGCTCAGGCACCCGGCCCGGCGACGATCTTCCCGTTCTTCTCCTCGACGGACAGCTCGTGGAGCGGCACGGTGGCCGGTGCCCGCAGCACCTTGCCGTTCATGGCGTCGAACTCGCTGCCATGGCACGGGCATACGAGCGTCGTGCCCTGCAGCTTGTTGATGGCGCACCCGGCATGGGTGCAGATCGAGCTGAACGCCTTGAGGGAACCGTTCTCGGCGCGGCTGACCACGACATTCTGCTCCAGGTACAGCTGAGCACCGCCCTTGGCGACCTCGCCCTCCGCGCCCAGGACGACAGGAGCGGTCGGCGTCGCGGGGGTTCCGCCACCGCTGCCGCCGGAACACGCCGCGAGGCCGAGCCCGGCGACCGGGGTGAGCGCCGCTCCCCGCAGGACGGTACGACGGCTCGCGGACGGACGGCCGGACATGGCATCTCCACTGGTCGAGGGTGCTTGCGGACACTCCGCCGAGCATGACGAGGCCGAACACGGCAACGGGTGTCGCGCACCGACGATACCGGTGCAGATCGTTCCGCTCGGTGCGGGGTGGGCCGGCGCCATTACGGGCGTAAACGCTTACGCAAACGCATGCGTAAGCGTTTACGTCGGCCGTCGACTGGGATACCTTCACCCTCGGGCGACCAGGTTCCGTTCGCGGGCCGCCGCCCGGGTTCTGGTCACGGGCGAGCACCCGGGTTCTGTTCACGGGCCCGCACCCAGGTTCCGTTCGCGGGCGAGGGCCCGAGTGCCGAGGGAGGGAGCGCCATGGCGACGATGGTCGATGTGGCCCGGCGGGCGGGCGTGTCCATCGCGACCGTCTCGCACGTCCTCAACGACACCCGTCCGGTCCTGCCCGGGACCCGCCAGGCCGTTCTCGACGCGATCGACGAGCTGGGCTACACGCCCAACACCCTCGCCCGTTCACTCGTCACCTCACGTACGCGTTCCATCGGGCTCGCGGTGTCGGCGATCAGCAACCCGTACTTCACGGAGATCCTCCAGGGTGTCGAGGCCGGAGCCCTGGAACACCGCTACGGCCTGCTGATCGCCGATCCGCACGACGACCCCGAGCACGAGCGCAAAGTCGTCCAACTGCTGCACGAACGACGCGTGGACGGAATGATCATCGCGCCGTCGGCGACCCCGGAGGCGCTCCTGAGCTACCTCGGGCAGCACGACGTACCCACCGTCTTCCTGGACCGGCTCGTGGACCCTCCCGGCGGGAGCGGCCTCCGCCACGACCAGGTCTGCGCCGAGAACACCGCACCCATGGCGAGCCTGGTCGCGCACCTCGCCGAGCGCGGACACTGGCGTATCGGACTGGTCGCGGGCCTGCCCGGACTCAGCACCACGGCCGAGCGGATCACCGGCTACCGGCACGGTCTCGCGCACGCCGGACTCCCCTACGACGAACGGCTCGTGGCGCACGGCGACTCCCGGACGGAGACGGCCGAGGAGGCCACCCACCGGCTGTTGTCCCTCGGGGCGCCGCCCGGCGCGCTCGTCACCGCCAACAACGCCATGACCATCGGCGTGCTGCGGGCTCTGCGTGACCGGGGCCTGTCCGTGCCCGACGACCTGGCGCTGTGCTGCTTCGACGACTTCTCCTGGGCGGATCTGTTCACGCCCCGGCTCACCGTGATCGCCCAGCCCAGCAAGGAGATCGGCGCCACGGCCGTCCGGCTGCTCCTGGAACGGCTGGCGTCGCCGCACCTGGAGAGCCGGACCGTCCGGCTTCCCTCCGCCTTCGTCCACCGCACCTCGTGCGGCTGCTCCGAGAGCGCCGTACACCCCGAGAGCCCCGAGATACCGACGAAAGGACCCGAGTCGTGATCGTCGTCGCCGGTGAGGCCCTGATCGATCTGGTGCCGCAGGACGCGGGCGCCCTGGCGGGCCTGCTGCCTCGTCTCGGCGGCGGCCCCTACAACACGGCCGTGGCACTCGGTCGCCTCGGCTCCCCCACCGCCTTCTGCTCCCGCGTCTCACGCGACGCGTTCGGCGAGGCCCTCCTGGCCGGGCTGGGCGACGCGGGCGTCGACGTCTCGTCCGTGCAGCGTGGCGGCGAACCGACGACCCTGGCCGTCGCCACGATCGACACGGACGGCTCGGCCGCGTACTCCTTCTACGTCGAGGGCACGGCGGACCGTCTCTTCACCGCCCCGGACCGACTCCCCGACGCCGTGCGGGCGGTGTCCTTCGGCACCTGTTCACTCGTTCTGGAACCGGGCGCGAGCGCGTACGAGGAGCTGATGCGGGCGGCCGCCGCGCAGGGCGTCTTCACGGCCCTCGACCCGAACATCCGCGCCGGTCTGATCCCCGACCCGGACGCCTACCGCGCCCGGTTCAAGAGCTGGCTGCCGTCGGTCTGCCTGCTCAAGCTGTCCGAGGAGGACGCCCAGTGGCTCGGCGGCACCCCGCGCGAGTGGCTGGCCGCCGGACCCGCCGCCGTGGTGATCACCCAGGGCGGCAACGGTCTCACCGCGTTCACCCGGGACGGCTCGGTCCACTCCGTGCCCGGCGAACCGGTCGACGTCGTGGACACCATCGGCGCCGGCGACACCGTGAACGCGGCCCTGCTGCACGGCCTGGCCGCCCGGAACTCCCTGTCCCCGGCCGCAGTCGCGGAACTGGGCCCCCAGGGCTGGACCGAACTCCTGCGCTTCGCGGCCCGCGCGGCGGCCGTCACCTGCTCCCGCGCGGGAGCCGAACCGCCGTACGCCAACGAACTCGGCAACCTGTAGGAACGCCCGGCCGTCACCCCTCGGTTACTCGAACCGTGCTGACGGGAGCCCGACTTCACAACGGACGGCGCCCCGCGGGGGAGTCCCCACGGGGCGCCGTGTGGTGGCGAGTCGCCGGACCGACGCGTCGGTCCGGTCGGATCAGGCCTTGCGGGCCCGCGTGGTCTTCTTCGCGGGGGTCACCTTCTTGGCGACCGACTTCGTGACGGTCTTCTTCGCCGCGGCCGCCTTCTTGGTGGCCGTGCTGTTGACGGTCTTCGTGGCCGTCTTCTTCGCCGCCGTCCCGGCCGCCGCGACCGTCTTCTTGGCGGCCGTCCTGCGCGGTGCCTTCACGGGAACGGCGTCGCTGATCCGGTCGGCGCCGAGGATCTCGCGCAAGAACTTGCCGGTGTGGCTGGCCGGAACGCCGGCGACCTCCTCGGGCGTGCCCTCGGCGATCACGAGACCGCCGCCGTTGCCACCCTCGGGGCCCATGTCGATGACCCAGTCCGCGGTCTTGATGACATCGAGGTTGTGCTCGATGACGATGACCGTGTTGCCCTTGTCGACCAGACCGGACAGCACCGTGATGAGCTTGCTGATGTCCTCGAAGTGCAGACCGGTGGTCGGCTCGTCGAGCACGTACACGGTGCGGCCGGTGGAACGCTTCTGAAGCTCGCTGGCGAGCTTGACGCGCTGCGCCTCACCGCCGGACAGCGTCGGCGCGGACTGGCCGAGCCGGACGTAGCCGAGGCCGACGTCGTTGAGCGTCCGAAGGTGGCGGGCGATCGCCGGCACCGCCTCGAAGAAGCCGAGCGCCTCCTCGATCGGCATGTCCAGGACCTCGGAGATGGACTTGCCCTTGTAGTGGACCTCAAGGGTCTCCCGGTTGTAGCGCGCCCCGTGGCAGACCTCGCAGGGGACGTACACGTCCGGCAGGAAGTTCATCTCGATCTTGATGGTGCCGTCGCCGGAGCAGTTCTCGCAGCGGCCGCCCTTGACGTTGAAGGAGAAGCGGCCGGGCAGATAGCCCCGCACCTTCGCCTCGGTGGTCTCGGCGAACAGTCGGCGGACGTGGTCGAAGACTCCGGTGTACGTCGCCGGGTTGGAGCGGGGCGTACGGCCGATGGGCGACTGGTCGACGTGCACGACCTTGTCGACGAGGTCGTCGCCCTCCACGCGCGTGTGCCGCCCCGGCACGTTCCTCGCACCGTTCAGCTCGCGGGCCAGGTGCGTGTACAGGATGTCGTTGACCAGCGTCGACTTGCCGGAACCCGATACGCCGGTGACGGCCGTCAGGACGCCCAGCGGGAAGGACACGTCGATGTCCTGGAGGTTGTTCTCGCGGGCGCCGTGCACCGTGAGCCTGCGGCCCGGGTCGGCGGGGCGGCGGATGTCCGGGGTCGGGATCTGCCTCTTGCGCGACAGGTACTGGCCGGTGATCGACTCGGGGTTGGCGAGGAGTTCCTTCAAGGGTCCGCTGTGCACGACCTTGCCGCCGTGCTCGCCCGCGCCGGGGCCGATGTCGACGACCCAGTCGGCGACCTTGATGGTGTCCTCGTCGTGCTCGACGACGATGAGCGTGTTGCCCATGTCGCGGAGGCGGACGAGGGTCTCGATCAGCCGGTGGTTGTCACGCTGATGCAGACCGATGGAGGGCTCGTCGAGCACGTAGAGGACACCGACGAGTCCGGAGCCGATCTGGGTGGCCAGGCGGATGCGCTGGGCCTCACCGCCGGAGAGGGTGCCGGCCGCGCGGTTCAGCGACAGGTAGTCGAGGCCGACGTCGACCAGGAAGCGCAGCCGTTCGTTGACCTCCTTCAGGACGCGCTCGGCGATCTTCTTGTCGCGCGCGTTGAGCTTCAGCTGCCCCAGGAAGTCCGCGCAGTCGCTGATGGACATGGCGGCGACCTCGGCGATCGACTTCTCCATGACGGTGACCGCGAGGACGAGCGGCTTGAGGCGCGTGCCCTGACAGGTGGGGCAGGGCACCTCCCGCATGTAGCCCTCGAAGCGCTCACGACTGGCGTCGCTCTCGGACTCGCTGTGCCGCCGCTTGACGAAGGGGACGGCCCCTTCGAAGGGCGTGGTGTACACGCGCTCGCGTCCGTACCGGTTGCGGTAGCGGACCTCGATCTGCGTCTTGTGACCGTAGAGCAGGGCCTTCTTGGCGCGCTGCGGCAGCCCGGCGAAGGGGATGTCGGTCCGGAAGCCCAACGCGTCAGCGAGGGCGCCGATCAGCCGGCCGAAGTAGTCCTTGGTGTGCCCGTGCGACCAGGCGTGGATGGCGCCCTCGTCGAGGGACTTCTCCTCGTCCGGGACGATCAGCTCGGGGTCGACCTCCATGCGCGTGCCGATACCCGTGCACTCGGGGCAGGCGCCGAACGGCGAGTTGAAGGAGAAGGAGCGGGGCTCCAGCTCTTCGAAGGACAGGTCGTCGTACGGGCAGTACAGGTGCTCCGAGTACATGCGCTCGCGCTCGGGGTCGTCCTCGGGGAGGTCGACGAAGTCGAGCACGACCATGCCGCCGGAGAGGCCGAGGGCGGTCTCCACGGAGTCGGTGAGACGGCGCTTGGCGGAGTCCTTCACCGTGAGGCGGTCGATGACCACCTCGATGGTGTGCTTCTCCTGCTTCTTCAGTGTCGGCGGCTCGGTGAGCTGGATCGTCTCCCCGTCGACCCGGGCACGGCTGTACCCCTTGGTCTGGAGGTCGGCGAACAGGTCGACGAACTCTCCCTTGCGCTCGCGCACCAGCGGCGACAGGACCTGGAAGCGGCTCCCCTCCGGGAGTTCCAGAACCTTGTCGACGATGGCCTGCGGCGACTGGCGCGAGATGGGCCGGCGGCACTCGGGACAGTGCGGCTTGCCGATGCGCGCGAAGAGCAGCCGGAGGTAGTCGTAGACCTCGGTGATGGTGCCGACCGTCGAGCGCGGGTTGCGCGAGGTCGACTTCTGGTCGATGGAGACAGCCGGGGAGAGACCTTCGATGAAGTCCACGTCCGGCTTGTCCATCTGGCCGAGGAACTGCCGGGCGTACGAGGACAGGGACTCCACGTAGCGCCGCTGGCCCTCGGCGAAGATCGTGTCGAAGGCGAGGGAGGACTTGCCCGACCCCGACAAGCCCGTGAAGACGATGAGCGAGTCGCGCGGGAGGTCGAGCGAGACATTCTTCAGGTTGTGCTCGCGCGCTCCACGGACGATGAGACGGTCGGCCACGCCGGTCCGTACCTTTCTTGAGAGAAGTGACAGGGGCCGCAGGCCCCCGTCTTCTCAGACTAGGGCGAGCCACTGACAGCGCCGGTTGCTTTCGCTGGTTCACAACAATCCCGGACCATCCAGCATGCCCGACGCCACCGACGAGCGTATAGCACGTGCATTCGATTTACGGGGGCGGCCGACCAGCTTCACCCGAACGTGTGGCGGGGCTAGGGTCGACCCCATGATGGATCATGTGCGCGACCTGGCGTCTGTACGTGACGCGACGGAACGACTGCTCACCGCAGTCACCAAATTGGACAACGCCGCCGTGGCCGAGCCGTCACGGCTTCCCGGCTGGAGCCGCGGGCACGTGCTCGCCCACCTGTCCCGCAACGCGGACGCTCTGGTGAACGTTCTGGAGGGGCGCCCCATGTACGCCTCGGCGAGCGCCCGGGACGCCGACATCGAGCGGGACGCCCCGCGCCCCCTGGAGGTGCAGCTGGCGGACCTGCGGGAGAGCGGGGCCCGCTTCGAAGAGACGGGAGCCGCTCCCGCGGACTGGTCCCGCACGGTGGAGCTGCGCAACGGGGTCACGGACTCCGCGGCCCGGGTGCCGTTCCGGCGCTGGGTCGAGGTCGACCTGCACCATGTGGATCTGGGGATCGGGTACGAGCTGGAGGATCTGCCGGCGGAATTCGTGACCCGGGAGATCGACTTCCTCGCGGAGCGGTTCGCCGGCCACAAGGACGTGCCCTCCACGGCGCTGGACGCCGGCGACGGCCGGACATGGACCACGGGCGGCGGCGCCGAGGGCGGACCGGTCGAGGTCCACGGCCCGGCGGCCGATCTGCTCGGCTGGCTCTGCGGCCGACGCGACGGCACCGGCCTGACGGTGAGCGGCGGCCCGCTTCCCGCCCTCCCTCCGCTATAGGCTGCCGTCATGACGTACAGCGGAGCGGTGACGGTCGGCGGACCCGCCGACGTGCACGAGCTGCAGAACCTGATGATCTCCAAGGTCGCGGTCGGCCCGATGGACAACAACGCGTATCTGCTGCGCTGCCGGGCCACCGACGCGCAGCTCCTGATCGACGCGGCGAACGACGCCTCGACGCTGCTCACCCTGATCGGTGACGACGGCATCGCGTCCGTCGTCACCACGCATCAGCACGGCGACCACTGGCAGGCGCTCGCCGAGGTCGTGGCCGCAACGGGCGCGCGCACCTACGCGGGCCGCGACGACGCCGACGGCATCCCGGTGCCGACCGACGTCCCCCTCCAGGACGGCGACACGGTCAAGGTGGGGAACGTGGAGCTCACCGCGCGCCACCTGGTCGGGCACACGCCGGGCTCGATCGCCCTCGTCTACGACGACCCGCACGGTCACCCTCACGTGTTCACGGGCGACTGCCTCTTCCCCGGCGGGGTGGGCAACACGCGCAAGGACCCGGAAGCCTTCGCCAGCCTCATCCACGACGTCGAGACGAAGATCTTCGACGTGCTGCCGGACGAGACGTGGGTGTACCCCGGCCACGGCGACGACACGACGCTGGGCGCCGAGCGCCCGCACCTGCCGGAGTGGCACGCGCGAGGGTGGTGAACGCGAGCGCGGGGCGCGACGCCTCGCGTGCGCGCCCGGTGTGAACCGAGCGCACGCGCCGGTGTCCCGCGCGCGCTCCCCGGTCCTTCACCGGTGCAGTCCACTGGAGACGGTCCCGCGCAGGATGACGGCTCCTGGGCGGCAGGGCCGCCGGCCCCCCGATCCCCGCCCTCGGCCGGCGGCCCCGGCCGAGCCGTGTTCAGGCGTCGGTCCGCCCGGTGCCCGCGAGCGCCGCCACGCGCTCCACCGCGAACGCGTACCCCTGCACGCCACAGCCCGCGATGACCCCGTCGGCACGCAGCGAGACATATGAGTGGTGCCGGAACTCCTCGCGCTGGTGGATGTTGGAGATGTGGACCTCCACCACCGGAAGTCCGTCACAGGTGTTGAGCGCATCCAGGATGGCGACGGAAGTGTGCGAGTAGGCGGCCGGGTTGATCACGATCCCGGCGTGGTTGAGGCGGGCCTCGTGGATCCAGTCCACCAGCTCGCCCTCGTGGTTGGACTGCCGGAAGTCCACCGTGCCACCGTGTGCGGCCGCCGCCTTGGCGCACAGCGCCTCGACGTCCGCGAGCGTGTCGGAGCCGTAGATCTCCGGCTGCCGCTGCCCGAGGAGGTTCAGGTTGGGTCCGTTGAGAATCATGATCGGGGCGTTGGCGAGGGTGCGGGGCACGTTTCCTCCGGTCCTTCAGGTCTGCCGGCCCGTCAAGGACCGCTGCTCGGACCCGGTTTATCACGATGCACCGAAAGGGTGACGGCTCGTACCCTCTCGCCATGACGACGCCCGCGTACCCTCCCAAGCCCGTGTCCGGCGACCGGATCGCCGTGATCTCGCCGTCCAGTGGGCTGCCCGGCCGCTTCCCGCTCCCGTACGAACTGGGCCTGGAGCGGCTGCGCAAGGAGTTCGGCCTGGAACCGGTCGAGTACCCGACGACCCGGAAGACGGGTTCGACTCCGCGGGAACGGGCCGACGACATCCACGCGGCGTTCGCCGATCCGACCGTCAAGGCGGTCATCGCGTCCATCGGGGGCGACGACCAGATCACCGTGCTGCCGCTGCTGGACCGCGAGTTGATCCGGACGAACCCGAAGCCGTTCTTCGGGTACAGCGACAACACGAACCTGCTCCTCCACCTCTGGAACGCCGGGATCGTCGGCTATCACGGCGCGACGGTGATGTGCGAGCTCGGCCGACCGGGCGCCATGGACCCGCTGACCGCGGAGTCGCTGCGGGCCGCCCTGTTCACTTCCGGGCCGTACGAGCTGCGTCCCGCCGACCGGTTCCGCAATGTCGACCTGCCCTGGGACGCTCCGGAGAGCTTCGACGCCGAGCCGCGGACCGAGCCGGGCACCGGCTGGACCTGGCTCCGCCCGGACCGGGTGGTCGAGGGCCGCTCCTGGGGCGGCAACATCGAGATCCTGTCGTGGTTGCTGATGGCCGACCGCGAGATCGCCCGCGATCCTTCCGTGTACGACGGTCATGTGCTGTTCCTGGAGACCTCTGAGGACATGCCGGGAGCCGACGACGTCTTCTGGATCCTGCGCAGCATGGGCGAGCGCGGCCTGCTGGAACGCTTTCCGGCACTCCTCATGGGCCGCCCGAAGGCCTGGTCGTTCGAACGGCCCCTCGATCCGGACGCCAGGGCCCGCTACGCGCACGACCAGCGCGAAGCAGTCCTCCGCGCCATCGACGCATACGCCCCGGACATGATGGCCGTCTTCGACGTGGACCTCGGTCACACCGATCCGCAGATCGTCATCCCCTATGGAGGGGCTGTCCGCGTCGACGGCCCGGCCCGGCGCATCACCGTCACCTACTGACGCACGCCGCACTCCCGCGCGCCCCCGTAACTGCCGATCACTGTGGGTAGTTGATCCGGCATGCACGACGTACGCACCGTAAGGGCACCCTCCATGCTGCGGCTCGCGGCCGCCTCGCTCGCCGGGACGGCCATCGAGTTCTACGACTTCTTCGTCTACGGGACCGCGGCCGCGCTCGTTCTCGGGCCGCTGTTCTTCCCGACGTTCTCGCCGCTGGCGGGGACACTGGCGGCCTTCGGGACGTTCGGCGTCGGTTTCCTCGCCCGTCCGCTGGGCTCGGTGCTCTTCGGGCACATCGGGGACCGGCGCGGGCGGCGGCCGGTTCTGCTCGCCTCGCTGCTGCTGACCGGCGCGGCGACCGTCGCCGTCGGCTGTGTTCCGACGTACGACCGCATCGGTGCCGCCGCTCCCGTGCTTCTGCTGGTGCTGCGTTTTCTGCAGGGCCTCGGACTCGGCGGCGAGTGGGGCGGTGCCGTGCTGCTGACGGTCGAGCACGCGCCCGCCGAACGACGCGGGCTGTGGTCGAGTTTCCCCCAGATCGGTCCGTCCCTCGGGTTCGTGCTGGCCAACGGCGTGATGCTGGCGCTCTCGGCGACGCTGTCCGACGCGCAGTTCGCGCAGTGGGGGTGGCGGGTGCCGTTCTGGGCGGCGGGGGTGCTCGCGGCGGCAGGGCTGTGGCTGCGCGGTTCGCTCGAGGAGAGCCCGCGGTTCCTGGAATTGGGGGACCACGCGCGCGTGCCGCTCGCCGAGGTGGTGCGCGACCACTGGCGGCTCGTGCTGCTGACGGCCGGCGGACTCGCCGTCGGATACGCCGTGTTCTACGCGGTGACGACCTGGGCGCTCGCCTACGGCGTCGAACGGCTCGACGTGAGCCGCACCGTCATGCTGACCTGCATCATGGCCGCCGTGGTGGTGCAGGGAGCCCTGACACCCCTGGTGGCCCTGCTGGGAGATCGCTACGGACGGCGGCCCCTGTGCATGGCGGGCTGCGCGGGCGCCGCGCTGTGGATGTTCCCGATGATCGGGCTGCTGTCGACCGGCGAACCCCTGCTGATGTTCCTCGGCTTCCTGGTGGCGCTCATCGCGTTCGTCACCATGTTCGCGGTGATCGCCGCGTATCTGCCGGAGTTGTACGAGCCGCGGGTGCGCTGCACGGGCGCGGCCGTCGGATACAACCTGGGCGGGGTTCTCGGGGGCGCGCTCACCCCGGTCGTGGCGACTGCGGTGGCGAGCGGGGAGCGCGTGCCGTGGGGCGTGGCCGCCTATCTGACGGGGATCGCGCTGCTGAGCCTCGGGTGCTTCGCGATGCTGCCGGAGACCCGGCCGGTGCCCCGGCTGACGGTCGTACCCGTCGCCGAGTGACGGTCGGTCAGGGATTGACGGCCAGTTCCAGGTAGGCGGCGAACACGACCAGATGGACGCCTCCCTGGAGCGGGGTGGCCCGCCCTGGAACGACCGTCAGGGAACTCACGACCACGGTCAGCGCGAGCAGAACCATCTCGGTGGCGCCCAGGCCGAGAACGAGCGGTCCCGAGAGCCAGAGTGACGCCAGGGCGACGGCGGGGATGGTCAGTCCGATACTGGCCATCGCGGAGCCGAGAGCGAGATTCAGGCTGGTCTGCACCCGGTCCCGGCGGGCGGACCGCAGCGCCGCGATGGTCTCGGGGAGCAGCACGAGCAGCGCGATGATCACACCGACCACGGAGTTCGGCATACCGGCCGCCTCGACCCCGGACTCGATGGTGGGCGACACACCCTTGGCGAGGCCGACCACGCCGACCAGGGCCAGGCCGAGCAGTCCCAGGCTGATTCCGGCTTCACGGGCGGACGGGGCGTCGGCGTGGTCGTCCACGTCGATGACCTCGCCCTGTCGGGTGATCGGCAGGAAGTAGTCGCGGTGTCGCACGGTCTGGGTCGTCACGAACAGGGCGTACAGGACCAGGGAGGCAACCGCGGCGAAGGTGAGCTGCGCGGTGGAGAACTCCGCGCCCGGCTTGCTGGTGGTGAAGGTCGGGAAGACGAGGCTGAGCGTGGCCAGCGTGGCGACGGTCGCCAGGGCTGCTCCGGTGCCTTCCGCGTTGAAGACGGCCAGCCCGTGGCGCAGTGAGGCGACGAGCAGACACAGGCCGACGATCCCGTTGCAGGTGATCATCACAGCCGCGAACACCGTGTCGCGGGCCAGTGTCGAGCTCTTGGCACCGCCGTCCGCCATCAGGGTGACGATGAGGGCGACTTCGATGATCGTGACCGCGACGGCGAGGACGAGGGATCCGAAGGGTTCACCCACCCGGTGGGCGACCACCTCCGCGTGATGCACCGCGGCCAGCACGGATCCCGCGAGGACCAGTGTGACCAGTGCGACAACCGCGGCAGGCAGGTCGCGCCCCCAGGTGAACGCGAGCAGCACCACCGCGATCGCGGGCACCACGGCGGTCCATCGTGTCGCAAGTGACCTGAGCCGAACGATCATGCCGCTGATGGTCGCAGTCGGAGGAGTGCCCCGCACTCCGGTGGCGCGGGGCATGCTCCGGGACCGCGGCGGACGACCCTGTCCCCGCGAGTGGACCGCTGCTTCAGCTACTTCAGCTCTGTCATCTCCAGTACGTCGCAGTCCGTGAAGGTCGGCGGCCTGGTACACAGCGCGGCCAGTTGCGCCGCCATCTTTCCCGTCTCCGGGTCGCTGCTGTTGCGCATGGCGTCCTCGTACGACTCGAACTCGATCAGTACGAGGTGGCGGTTGGGCGTGTTGCGGTCCTTCAGGACGAGCCGGTGGGTGGGGCCGCCCTCGCGGCCGGCGTTGCGCTGCTCCGCTTCCTGGACGAGCTGACGCATCTCGTCCATCCGCTCGGACTCGATGTCGATGATCTGCACGAACTTCATGGATTCCTCCACCCGTCCCGGGCGCTCCCGGTGCGGGAGACGCTCGGGATCCAAGCAAGCACCGGGAGCGGTGGTCGGCAATTCGCCACGCACCGCTCCCGGGGGTGGTTGTTGCTACGTTCGACGTGGTCAGACGTCGATGCTTTCCTTCGGAGCGCTCTCGGTCCGCTCGCGCGCCGCCTGCCTCCTGGTGGCGGTCAGGCTGGTGATCGTGGTGACCACGAGGACCGCGCAGATCACGCCGAGCGAGACCGGGATGGATATCTCGGGAACATGGACGCCGGACTCGTGCAGCGCGTGCAGGACGAGCTTGACGCCGATGAAGCCGAGGATGACCGAGAGGCCGTAGCTGAGGTGGACCAGCTTCTTGAGCAGGCCGCCGATGAGGAAGTACAGCTGCCGCAGGCCCATCAGCGCGAACGCGTTGGCCGTGAAGACGATGTACGGATCCTGGGTCAGGCCGAAGATCGCGGGGATCGAGTCGAGCGCGAAGAGCACGTCGGTGGTGCCGATCGCCAGCATCACGACCAGCATCGGTGTCATGACGCGCTTGCCGTTCTGCCGGATCCACAGCTTGGTGCCGTGGTAGCGGTCGGCCACACCGAACCGCTGCTCAGCGGCCTTGAGCAGCTTGTTCTCCTCGAACTCCTCGTCGTCCCCGTCGGCACGGGCCTCCTGGATCAGCTTCCAGGCGGTGTAGATGAGGAACGCGCCGAAGATGTAGAAGACCCACGCGAAGTTCGCGATGATCGCGGCGCCGGCGGCGATGAATATCGCGCGCAGGACGAGGGCTATCAGGACGCCCACGAGGAGCACCCGCTGCTGGTACTTCGAGGGCACCGCGAACTTCGACATGATCAGGACGAAGACGAAGAGGTTGTCGACGCTCAGCGACTTCTCGGTGATGAAGCCGGCGAAGAACTCTCCGGCCGGCTTTCCGCCGGCGAACAGGAGCAGTCCGAGTCCGAACGACCCGGCGAGGGCGATCCAGACGACGGTCCAGATTCCGGCTTCCTTGATCGATACGTCGTGCGGCTTGCGGCCGATGAAGAAGTCGACCGCGATCAGTGCGGCCAGCCCCACGATGGTCAGGACCCACAGGGTCAGGGAAACATCCACTGCGCCTCCGGCAGTACGTAACGGCAGATTTCAGCGTCGTTCGCCACCGGAGGTCTCTTCCACCCGAGGCCACCGGGGCGCTGGGTGCGCCCGGGAGCCTGCGGGCCGACGTCCCGGGATCCGACTCGATCCGTATTGACGGGTGCGTCGCAGCAGGTAGGGAGTACTCCCCTCCGTATGGAAAAAGAGTACCCGAATCACCAAGGAAAGGTAAAGGGGTTAGTAAAAGAAAGGCCAAGTTGCCTGGCCAGGGCATCTTTACGGATGCTTGGCAAAGCGGCTTGACCTCTGAGGTCCGCCGGTCCGAAGGAGCCGGGGTGTCATCGGTTCCACGACCGGCGGGCCGCCGCCACCTGTGCGAGGACCTGCTGGAGCACCTGGCTGTTCGCGGGAACGAGCGAGGGCTCATACGTCCACGCATGTCCGACCCATGGGTCGGCGAGATGGTCGTCGGGAACCGGCGTGATCCGCAGCAGCGACCGCCAGAGGGGGTCGAGCAGCGGTCCGTACGCGGCCGCGTCCTCCCGGTCGGCCACCATCATCAGATGGACGCCGACGGCCGGCCCCTCGTCCGCCAGATAGCGGAGCTGGGTCACGGCTCGATCGTCGAAGCCGTGCGGGAAGTCGTTGACGATCAGCAGCTGCTCGGCGGTGTCGAGACCCGGCGGCAGCGAGTCGGCCGCTCCCCCGCGCAACGCCATCTGCACCAGGTCGACGCGCTGGGTGAGACGGGTCAGTACGTCCGCCACGCCCGCCGCACCCGCGGCCGGAGGGCTGCCGAGCACCCCGGACTGCGTCAGGGGTGCCAGGGCCGAGGCTCCGGCGCCGGCCGGGTCGATGACGTGCACGGTGAATTCGCCCGCGGGATGGACGGCGAGCAGCCGGGCGGCGTGCGCCACGGCGGTGTCCATGGCGAGGCGGCGCACCTGGTCGGAGTCGGCGAGCGTGCCCTCCAGGGAGGCGCGACCGCTGTCGATCCACAGTCCGCGCTCCAGCGGCAGGCGCACCAGCATCGGGATGCTCAGGTTCTCGCTCTCGGGCAGACGGAGGTCACCGAGCCGTAGTGCCATGGGGATTTCCATGGGTGCCTGGTAACCGTGCCAGACCGGGTTGTCCCAGCGTGCGTAGGCCATCGGCAGGGCCGGCTCCACGACCTCGGCCTCCGCGGTGAGCTGGGCGAGGTCCCGGTCGAGAACGGCTCGGGCCTGGTCGACCAGGTGCGCGTGTTTGGCGTGGGCGGCTTCGCGCGCGGCGTCGCCCTGCCCGCCGATCCGGCTGCGCGGGTCGGACAGGACGTGGTCGAGCTCCTTCTCCATGCGGGAGTCGGCGAAGTCGACGGCGCTGCGGTACGCGGCGACGGTCCGGGCCAGGTCCTCGAACATTCCCCACACCTGGTTGTACAGGCGCTCCTCCATGGACCAGCCGGTCGCGTCTCCCGCGACGGGCTGGACGGGCTGTCCGGGCTGGGCCGGCGGAGCGGTCGGCGGGGGCGGTGGCGGAGCGGCGGTCTGCCGGCCGGGGTGGCTGTAGTTGATCGGGCCACCTGCGTTGGGCGACGGCGGCTGGGCGGCCGAGGAGGGGTCGGGTTGCGCTGAACCTCCCGGACGGCCGGTCTGCGGCGCCGTGGCTCCCTGCGGACCGGGCGTGTCGTACGGGGACTGCTGCGGCGTCACGGTCCCGGGGGTGCCCTGCGGTCCAGGTCCGGCGTACGGCTGGTCGGGTCCCGGCGCCGAGGCGGCCGCCTGTCGTGACCGGTCCGCGTCCGGGGTGCGGGGCGGGGGCGCCGCCACCGACCGCGCGAGACCCTGGGCCACCGCTTCGTTGATGCTGCCCGCGAGCTGCCGGGCCTCGGGGAGTCCCTGGTCGGTGAGGAGTTCGGCGAGGCCGCCCGCGTAGCCCTGGCCGACCGCGCGCACCTTCCAGGCGCCCTGCCTGCGGTAGAGCTCCAGGGCAACGACGGCGGACTCGGCGTCCAGGCCGGTGAGGGTGTAACTGGCGACCTCGGAACCGTCGAGTCCGGTGACCGCGACGAAGGGGGCGGCCACGGCGCCGAACCGGACCGGGCCGCCGACCCCGGTGGGCAGCGCGAGCAGCACGCTGACCCGGTGCACGGTCGGCGACAGGGCGTCAAGGTCGAAGGCGAGGCGATGGTCAGCCGCCGCCTGCTTGGAGACCTCGAGCCCGGGAAGCGTGGGCGCGCCCGGGTGGGCCACCCATTCCACGCCCCGGACCCTGCCCTGCTCGTCGCTGAGCGTGGCCCCTGCCACGATCGGCTTCCCGGCCGAGACACGGACCTCGAGACGGACCTGGGAGAGCGGGTGGTTCTGCCCCCTGACCAGCTCGGCCGTCATCGTCTTGTCCCCCTACGTCGCTGCGTGCGTGTGCGCCGGCCGCCTACAGGTGCGGCAGGATCGCGGGCATCAGGTCCTGGAACGTGCGGCCGTTGGCCGGCGTACCGAGGGCCGTCATCTGCCAGCCGGTTCCGGCGCGGTGCACCTTCGCCATGATCTGGGCCGTGTACTGGCCGCCGCCGGCCAGCGTGTAGCGGGCGAGTTCCTGGCCGTTGGTCTCGTCGACCAGACGGCAGAACGCGTTCTGCACTTCCTGGAAGGTCTGGCCCGTGAAGGAGTTCACGGTGAAGACGATCTGGTCGATGTGGACCGGGATGCGCTGCAGGTCGACGAGGATGGCCTCGTCGTCGCCGCCCTGGCCCACGCCGCCGACCAGGTTGTCACCGGTGTGCCGCACCGAGCCGTCGTCACTGACGAGGTGACGGAAGAACACCACGTCGACGGGCTGCTTGTCCGCGAACAGCACGGCGGAGGCGTCGAGGTCGATCTCGCGGGTGCGCGAGCCGAAGAGGCCGCGCCGGGGGGCCGCCTGCCAGCCGAGTCCCATACGGACCGCGGTCAGCGTGCCCCCGTCGTTCTTCTGCAGACTGATGGCCTGACCCTTGGTCATGTTGACCGTCACGCGCTGTTCCCCTCTCGAACTGTCCCCTGTTGCCGCGGAGTCCGCGGATGAGCAGAACCCTACGCAGCGGCACTGACAGCGCCGAACCCTGGGGCAGACTTTGTGTCGGTCTTGCAACACACCGCGCATCAACCGAGGTCCGGCGCCACCGGCGTGACCGTCAGGCGATTCCCGCCTCCTTCATCTGCCGCAGCTCCTTCTTCATCTCGGACACCTCGTCGCGCAGCCGGGCCGCGATCTCGAACTGGAGGTCGGCCGCCGCGGCGCGCATCCGCTCCGTCATCTCCTCGATCTGCTGGGCGAGTTCGGCCGCGGGGCGGTCGGTGGGCACGGCGTCCTTGTTCTTGGCGGACTTGGCGGCCCGGGTCGCCTTGCCACCCAGCGCGGGGACGGGGGCCTTGGCGCCCTTGCCGTCCTTCGTCTTGCGGTAGCCGGAGCCGAGCAGCTGCTCGGTGTCGACGTCCTCGCGGGCGATCTGCGCCACGATGTCATTGATCTTCTTGCGGAGGGGCTGCGGGTCGATGCCCCTCTCCGTGTTGTAGGCGATCTGCTTCTCCCGGCGGCGGTTGGTCTCCTCGATGGCCTTCTCCATCGCCGGGGTGATCTTGTCGGCGTACATGTGGACCTGGCCGGAGACATTGCGCGCCGCGCGGCCGATGGTCTGGATCAGGGAGGTTCCCGAGCGCAGGAAGCCCTCCTTGTCGGCGTCGAGGATCGCCACCAGGGAGACCTCGGGAAGGTCGAGGCCTTCGCGCAGCAGGTTGATGCCGACCAGGACGTCGAACTCGCCGGCGCGCAGTTCGCGCAGCAGCTCGACGCGGCGCAGGGTGTCGACGTCGCTGTGCAGGTAGCGGACCTGGATGCCCAGTTCGAGGAAGTAGTCGGTGAGGTCCTCGGCCATCTTCTTGGTGAGCGTGGTGACCAGAACGCGCTCGTCCTTCTCGGTGCGCTGCCGGATCTCGTGCACCAGGTCGTCGATCTGGCCCTCGGTGGACTTGACGACGACCTGGGGGTCGATGAGGCCGGTGGGGCGGATGATCTGCTCGACAAAGCCGTCCGAACGGGAGAGTTCGTACTTCCCCGGGGTCGCCGAGAGATAGACGGTCTGGCCGATGCGCTTCTGGAACTCCTCCCACTTCAGGGGGCGGTTGTCCAGGGCGGAGGGGAGCCGGAAGCCGTGGTCGACGAGAGTGCGCTTGCGGGAGGCGTCACCCTCGTACATCGCGCCGATCTGCGGAACGGTGACATGCGACTCGTCGATGACGAGCAGGAAGTCGTCCGGGAAGTAGTCGATCAGTGTGTTCGGCGGGGAACCGGGTTCACGGCCGTCGAAGTGCATCGAGTAGTTCTCGACGCCGGAGCAGGAGCCGATCTGGCGGAGCATCTCGATGTCGTACGTCGTCCGCATGCGCAGACGCTGGGCCTCCAGGAGCTTGCTCTGCTTCTCCAGCTCGGCGAGGCGCTCCCCCAGCTCCTTCTCGATGTCGTTGACCGCGCGCTCCATGCGTTCGGGGCCCGCCACGTAGTGGGACGCCGGGAAGACGTAGATCTGGTTGTCGTCGCTGATCACCTCACCGGTGAGCGGGTGCAGCGTGGACAGCGCCTCGATCTCGTCGCCGAACATCTCGATGCGGACGGCGAGCTCCTCGTAGACCGGGAAGATCTCGATGGTGTCGCCGCGGACCCGGAAGGTGCCGCGCGCGAAGGCCACGTCGTTGCGCGTGTACTGGATGTCGACGAAGCGGCGCAGCAGGTCGTCGCGGTCGATCTCGTCGCCGACCTTGAGGCTGACCATCCGGTCCACGTACTCCTGCGGAGTACCGAGGCCGTAGATGCAGGAGACCGAGGCGACCACGACGACGTCGCGGCGGGTCAGCAGCGAGTTGGTCGCGGAGTGGCGCAGGCGCTCCACCTCCTCGTTGATCGAGGAGTCCTTCTCGATGTAGGTGTCCGACTGCGGGACGTAGGCCTCGGGCTGGTAGTAGTCGTAGTACGAGACGAAGTATTCGACCGCGTTGTTCGGCAGCAGCTCGCGGAACTCGTTGGCCAGCTGGGCGGCCAGCGTCTTGTTCGGGGCCATGACGAGCGTGGGGCGCTGGAGCTTCTCGATCATCCACGCGGTGGTGGCGGACTTGCCGGTGCCGGTGGCGCCCAGCAGGACGACATCCTTCTCACCTGCGCGGATGCGCTTCGCCAGGTCGGCGATGGCCGTGGGCTGGTCACCGCCGGGCTGGAAGGAGCTGACGACCTCGAAGGGCGCCACCGAACGTTCGATCTTGGATACGGGCCGCATGGAATCCACCGTACGACCCCGCACTGACAACCGGGCCCGATCACCTGCTCTGCGGGGTGCGGGAGCGGCGGTACGCACTCTCCCGCACGGGGCGGACGGCCGGACGACGACCGGCGTGCACGGCGACGGGATGGGCCGGGATGCCCGGTCGCCTGATCTCCACCGGGCGCCGGGCGGGCCGGCCCAGGACCATCTGCGGATCGAACATCACGACGACGCCCGCCAGACACAGGAAGGCGAGGGGGCCGATCATCATGGGCGCGAGCAGCGCGGCCGCCGAGTCCCCGGCGGGGGCGCCGCCGGTCGAGCCGTGCAGATGGACACTGAGCGCGGCCATGCCCACGTAGTGCATACCGCTGACGGCCAGCCCCATGACGAGGCTCGCACCCACGCTCCAGAGGAACCCTCGCACCTGTCCCGCGGCCCAGAGGGCTGCGGTGGCGGCCACGACGGCTATGACGACCGAGGCGGAGACCGTGAGGGTGTTGTAGGCGAGCTTTCCGTTGAACCGCATCCCGGCCATGCCCAGGTAGTGCATCGAGGCGATGCCCAGGCCGGTGACGGTTCCTCCGGTGAAGAGCGCCGTCCCCGTGGCCCCCTGGTAGCCGACGATGAAGATCCCGGCTCCGACCATCAGGACGGCGACGCCCAGACTCGCGAACGTCGTCGGCTTGTCGTAGTGGACGGGGGTCTCCTCGACCGTGAATCCCATCATCGCGATGAAGTGCATCGTCCATATGCCGGACGCGATGGCGACCGAGCCGAGCGCGAGCCAGCCGGCGCGCCAGGAGCCGGCGCCGAGCAGGGATCTGGTGGTGCAGCGAAGCCCCAGCGCTCCGCCCAGGCAGGCCATGAAATAGGCCACCAGCGGTGTGACGAGTCCGTAAGTGAAGCCGTCGACCGTGCCTTGCATACGCGGCTGCCTTTCCCGCCCTGTTACTCCTGGAACCGTCCGAAATGCCCCCGCCTTCCGGACCGCCGGAGCGGACCGGGTTGAGGCGAGAGTATGACCCCCACCGGAATGGTCGAACGATAATCCGGCAAAGAATCACGACCTCTCCTCACTTGTGCGGCGCCAGTAAGCGGACTTGGACAACTCCATTCAATCCGCGGCCATCTCGCTCCACCCCTCCGTCGACTCTCTGCTGTCAATCTTGTGCTGTAAGTGATCGTCCGACGCGAGGAGAACGCATGCACGCGCGCGTTGCCGCCGCCACGACCGCCGCGCTTCTTGGGGGAGCTGTTTTGATACTGCCCAGCCCGCACGCCAAGGCCGGCGGCCGGATCGGGGCACCGCTGGTCGTCGCCCACCGCGGTGCCTCGGCCTATGCGCCCGAGAACACTCTGGCCGCCATCGACCGCGCGGCCGAGCTGGGGTTCGACTGGGTCGAGAACGACGTCCAGCGCACCAGCGACGGTCAGCTGGTCGTCCTCCACGACGCCTCGCTGGCACGCACGACCGACGTCGAGAAGGTCTATCCGGGCCGAAGCCCCTGGAAGGTCAAGGATTTCACCGCGGCCGAGATCGCCCGACTGGACGCCGGGAGCTGGTTCGACCCCCGGTTCGCGGGCGCCAAGGTGCCGACGCTGCGGGAGTACATGGAACGTGTCGAGCGCAACCACCAGAAGCTCGTCCTGGAGATCAAGAACCCTGATCTCTATCCGGGCATCGAACGACAGACGCTCAAGCTCCTGAACAACGAGGGCTGGCTCGACCCGCTGCACCTCAGGGACAGGCTGATCGTCCAGAGCTTCAGCGCGGACTGTGTCCGGACGGTGCACCAGCTGCGGCCCGGCATCACGACGGCCTTCCTGGCGACGCCTCCGGTCTCACGGCTGCCCCAGTACGCGGAGTTCGCCGACCAGATCAACTCGGATCACCGGTCGCTGTCGTCCGACTACGTCTCCGCGGTCCACGCACTGCACGGTCCGCACGGCCCGATGAAGGTCTTCGCCTGGACCGTGGACGACGCGGCCACCGCGCGGCGCCTGGCTGGCCTCGGCACGGACGGCGTCATCACGAACGTGCCCGACGCGATCCGCGAGGCTCTGCACTAGCGGGCCATCGCCCGGGGCGCGGACGGGTACCGGTGTGCGCCCCGGGCGTTGTCGGTGGCGGGCCGTACGGTGGATCGCATGAACAGCCACGGGCGGTACGAGCAGCAGGTCGTGTGGACCGTCGTCGGCACGGACATCGGTCCGCTGCTCCTCGCGGCGACGGCCCACGGCCTGGTCAATGTCGTCTTTCACGCGTCGGACGCGGTACGCGACAAGGCGCTCGACCGGCTCGCGTCCCGTCTGCGCGGCGAGCCCGTCGAGGCGCCCGAGTCCCCTGTGCTGGCCGAGGCGATACGCCAGGTCGAGGCCTACTTCGCGGGCGAGCGGCACGCATTCGATCTGCCGCTCGACTGGTCGCTGATCTCGGGGTTCAACCGCAAGGTGCTGCGGGAGTTGAACTCGGGCGTTCCGTTCGGTTCCGTCGTGGCCTACGGCGATCTGGCCGGGCGGGTCGGGGAGCCCCGGGCGGCGCAGGCCGTGGGGGTGGCCATGGGCTCGAATCCGCTGCCGGTCGTGGTGCCCTGCCACCGGGTGGTCGAGAGCGACGGCGGGATCGGCGGTTTCGGGGGCGGGCTGGAGACCAAGCGAAAGCTGCTGGCGCTCGAAGGAGTCCTCCCGGAGCCGCTCTTCTGAGGTCACGGCCCGGGCTCAAGGGGCATCGCGCATCGCGGCCTCCCCGGTCGCAGCATCGCGCGGGAGAACGGCCGAGCAGGAGGGCAACCGCGCGGGCGGGCGACCGCTTGCTGATCGTCGACTGCGGAGTGCTCTACGGGCGGGAAGGCGACCACGCGGGAGAGCGGCCCGCGCGAGGACGCTCCGATGCGATGAAGGTTCACGGCACACCTCTCCGGTCTCCGGGTGCCCGTCTTCGGTCTCCGGGTGCCTTCGAGCGGAGGGTGGGCAGGTGTGCCGTGCGTGCGGTGGAGCGTCCGCTCCGGAGATCCTCAGAGACTGATGTGGTACGCCTTGCGCAGCGTCTCGTGGACGGTCCACGTCGTGCGGTCGCCCTCGCGCAGGAACGCCGCGTCGCCGGGGCCCACTTCGATGACGTCGCCGCCCTCCACCTCGATGGTGGCGCGGCCACTGACGACGACGAAGAGCTCGTTCGCCTCGGTGTCGGTCACCACGCCGGGCGTGATCTGCCAGATGCCGCGCAGCTGCTTGCCGTCGGCGGACTCCCACAGCACCTTGCCCGTCACGGCGGGGTCGCCGGAGACGATCTGGGCCGGGTCCAGCGGCTCGGGTTCGAGTTCGGCGTCGGGAATGTGCACGGCGAAGGACGGTGTGGCCTGGGAGTTCATGGTCATGAGCGGACACCCTAAGGGCTTGCCCGCCACCCGGGGCGACGAGGGTCTCCCTGCCGGGCCCGGCGACGCACGGCACTTCGAGAAAGTCCTGACGCGGAGGGTGGCCGTACCGCGCGGCCGGTAGCAGAACCCGCCCTGCGAACAGCCGCTGGCGTCCGAATCACGGAGCCGAAGGGACGGCGATCACGCATGAGCGGAAGCGGAAACAGGGCAGTCGCATATCTCAAGCCGGGTGCTGTGGAGGTCAGGACCATCGACCACCCGACGCTTGAACTGCAGGACGGGCCGGGGGTGGCTCGCAAGAACGTCGGCCGCAAGTGCCGGCACGGAGTCATCCTCAAGGTGCTCGCCAGCAATATCTGTGGCAGTGACCAGCACATGGTGCGGGGCCGTACGACCGCACCCGAGGGGCTGATCCTCGGACACGAGATCACCGGAGAGGTACTGGAGCGCGGTCCGGACGTCGAGTTCATCGAGGTCGGGGACATGGTGTCGGTGCCGTTCAACATCGCCTGCGGACGGTGCCGCAACTGCAAGGAACGCAACACCGGCATCTGCCTGAACGTGAACCCGGCCCGTCCGGGCGCGGCGTACGGCTATGTCGACATGGGCGGCTGGGTCGGCGGTCAGGCCGAGTACGCCATGGTCCCGTACGCGGACTTCAACCTGTTGAAGTTCCCGGACCGCGACCAGGCGCGCGAGAAACTCCTGGATCTGACCATGCTGTCGGACATCTTCCCGACGGGATTCCACGGCGCGGTCACCGCCGGCGCCGGGGTCGGTTCGACGGTGTACGTCGCCGGAGCGGGCCCGGTCGGCCTGGCCGCGGCGGCTTCGGCGCAGTTGCTGGGCGCCGCGGTGGTCATCGTCGGGGACCTCAATCCCGAACGCCTCGCCCAGGCGAGGAGTTTCGGCTGCGAGACCGTCGACGTCTCCCAGGGCAGTGTGGAGGACCAGATCGCGCAGATCCTCGGCGAGCCCGAGGTCGACGCGGCCGTCGACGCGGTGGGCTTCGAGGCGCGGGCGCACGGCCGGGACGCTCAGGAGGCGCCCTCGACCGTCCTCAACTCGCTGATGGGGCTCACGCGCGCGGGCGGTGCCCTGGGCATCCCCGGCCTCTACGTCACGGACGACCCCGGAGGGATCGACCAGGACGCGAGGACCGGGACGCTGAAGGTGCGCCTGGGCCTGGGTTGGGCCAAGAGCCACCGGTTCACCACGGGCCAGTGCCCGGTGATGCGGTACCACCGGGGGCTGATGAAGGCGATCCTGCACGACCGGGTGCACATCGCCAAGGCGGTCAACGCGACCGTGATCGGCCTGGACGACGCACCGCGCGGCTACGCCGAATTCGACCAGGGCGCCAGCCGTAAGTACGTCCTCGATCCCCATGGAGCACTGACCGACGTACGGCCTGTCTGACCCGACCTGTGGAAGGGGTGCTCCCGCGCGCGTGGAGTACCCCTTCTCCCTGCGGAGGACGAGATCCCGCCCGCCGAAGGGGCTACGCGTAGTGCCGGGCCTCGAAGACGTTCCCGTCCGGGTCTCGGAAGTAGAAGCTGCGCCTGGCCGCTCCGCGGGCTCCGAAGGAGTCGTACGAGAAGTCCGACAGCGGGACCGACCGTTCCTCCAGGCGTGCCCGCAGCGCGTCGAACGCGTCTCTGGGGAGGGCCAGGCACACGTGGTTGACCGGATGGCCGGCGCTGTCGGCGGCCCCGGGAACCATGTTCATGCCCGGCGCCAGAGTGAGGGGAGCGAGGTCGAGGACGGTCTCCTCGTTGAGGCGTACGGAGGGGAACGAGACCGTTCCCGCAGCGAATTCGGTGACTCTCAGGGGCTCCAGGCCGACCGCCTTCTCGTAGAAGTCGGCCGAGGCGACCGGATCGCGTACCCAGAGGACGACATGGTCGAGACGTGGCGAGTTGTCCGTCATGCCCCCAGGCTGGTGTCGTACGCCGCAGGTCGCAAGGGTTTGGCCGGGCGCGCCGCTCGCCAGAGATCCAGGGACGGGGAACGTCGACCGACGACAGGAGGCAGGCGCGTGATCGTGGTGTCCGAAGAGGTGCGGGAGGCGCTCGACGCGCGCCGGCCGGTGGTGGCCCTGGAGTCGACGATCATCGCCCACGGGTTGCCCCGCCCGCGCAATCTGCAGGTCGCGCTCGAACTGGAGGAGGTCGTCCGGGCGGAGGGCGCCGTACCCGCGACGATCGCCGTGCTCGACGGCCGGCCTCACGTCGGTCTGGACAAGGATCAGCTGGAGCGGGTCGCGAACGAGGACGGCATCCGCAAGCTGGGCCACCGTGACCTGCCGCTCGCGGTGGCCGCGGGGGCCAGCGGGGCGACGACCGTGTCGGCGACGGCCCTGCTGGCGGCCCGCGCGGGGATACGGGTCTTCGCTACGGGAGGGCTCGGTGGTGTGCACCGCGAGTGGACGGTGACCCAGGACGAGTCCGCCGATCTGGGCCTGTTGGCACGTACCCGGATCACGGTGGTGTGCGCGGGCGTCAAGTCGATCCTGGACGTGCCCGCGACGCTGCAGCGCCTGGAGACACTGGGCGTGGCGGTGGCCGGGTACGGCACGGACCGGTTCCCCGGCTTCTACCTGTCCGACTCGGGGCACCCCGTGGACTGGACCCTGGAGTCTCCCGAGCAGGTGGCGGAAGTGATGCGCGCTCAGGACGCCCTGCACGCCCCCGACTCGTCACTCATCGTCGCGAACCCCGTCCCCGAGGAGGAGCAGCTCGATCCCGCGCTCCACGCGCGCGTGCTGGCCGAAGCGCTGCGCGCGTGCGAGGAGGAGGGTGTGACCGGACAGGCGGTGACACCGTTCCTGCTCGGCTATCTGGTCCGGCACACGGACGGTGCCTCACTCGGCGCCAATCTGGCGGCGGTACGCGGCAACGTGCGCCTCGCGGGGCGGATCGCGGCGGCCTGGGCGGGGGCGTGAGCGACACGGACCGGGTCAGCCTGGGCGACAGCAACGAAACGGCTGATGGAGGCGACCCGGCCGAAGGTGCTCTGCTCGTCGTCGGGGACGTGGTCACGGATGTCGTCGCCCGGCATCGCGGACCGCTGGCGGCCGGTACCGACACGGTCGCCGCCGTCCGCACCGTACCGGGCGGCGCGGGTGCCAACGTCGCGTGCTGGGCGGTGCACGACGGCTGCGCCGACGTGCGGCTCCTCGGCCGGGTGGGCGGCGACTCCGCGGCGTGGCACGAACGCGAACTCGCGGCGAGCGGCGTACGGCCCCTCCTGGTGACCGATCCGCAGACGCCGACCGGCACGGTGATCTGCCTGGTGGACACCGGCGCGTCGGCGGAACGGACGTTCCTCACGGACAGCGGGGCGTCACTGCGGCTCGCACCGGACGACTGGTCGCCCGCATTGCTCGACGGGGTCGCGCGGCTGCATCTGTCGGGCTACCTGTTCTTCTCCGAGCCGAGCCGGGCGCTGGTGTCGGTCGTACTGGAGTCGACACGCACGCGTGGTGTGCCGGTCAGCCTCGACCCGGCGTCGGCGGGGTTCCTCACCGAGCTGGGCGTGAACCGCTTCCTCGACCTCTGCGCGGGCGTGGACGTCCTGCTGCCCAGCCGAGACGAGGCGTGCCTGCTGACCGGGCTGCCCGATCCGGCCGACGCGGCGGCCAAGCTCAGCCGCCATTTCCCTTTGGTCGTCGCCAAGCTGGGGAGGGACGGGGCCCTGGTCGCCCGTTCCGGATCCGTCCGGGCGCATGTCCCGGCGCTGCCCGCGACACCGCGTGACACGACGGGCGCCGGTGACGCCTTCACCGGCGCGTTCCTCGCCGCACTGCTCGTCGGCGCCGGGCCCGAGGAGGCGGCGACGGCGGGGTGCGCGGCGGGGGCGAAGGCCGTGGAACGGGTCGGCGGACGACCGCCCACGGGAAGTCGACGGCGACGCGAAGGAGCGACGCGGGTCCACTGAACGTCTCGACCCCAGGGGGACGTACCCGTGGCACCCGATTCCCGGCTCCCGCCCTGGCTCAGTTCTTGCGCCCCCAGGCCGAGATCATCGGCGCCGTCGCCAGGTCCATGGACCCCGCGGCGACGTTCGCCAGGTGCCGGTCGATCTCCTCCTGGGTGGCCAGGCCCGCGCTGACGAGCTGGTCGCGGATCTGCCGGACCGTCGCGGATTCCAGCGTGTCGCAGGCGGGTGAGGCGACGGGGAAGTACGCGTCGGCCTCCACACCCCGCAGCCCCGCGTCCCGGAGCAGTCGCGGGAGCTTGCGGCCGTAGGCGAGGTCGGCGCCGCGTTCGGCGAGCAGTTTGCGGAAGCCCTGACGCAGCCGGTTCGCCAGCTGCTGCTCGGGGCCGTACTCGTCGGGGCAGAGCAGCGGCTGCAGGGCGGGGTCGGCATCCTCGACGAGGAGCCGGCCGCCGGGCCGCAGGGACTTGATCATCGACCGCAACGCCCTGTCCCGGTCCGGCACATGGACCAGTACGAGCCGGGCGTGCACGAGGTCGAAGCCCTCCCCCGGCGGTTCCTCGGCACCCACGTCGTGGACGCGGACCTCGACCGGCGCGCGGGCTACGGAGGCCGCCCATGACGTGTCGATGTCGGTCGCGACGACCTTCCCCGTCGGACCCACCTTCTTGGCGAGCCAGGACACGACGGACGTGCCGCCCGCCCCGACCTCCCAGCAGCGCCAGCCGGACCCGACGCCGAAGCGTTCCATGTGCCGGAACGTCGTGGGGTCGAAGAGTGTGGCGAGGGCGTCGAAACGCTGTCCCGCCTCCGTCTGCTGGTTGTCGAGGAGATACCCGTCAGCTCGCGTCATGGGGAGATCATCCCAGTTGACCCGCTTGTCGCGAATCGTTGACGCTCCCGTTGTCGGCACCCGCGTCGCCTGAGGGGATTCGCCCGGCGGCACCAGGCGTCGCCGAGGGATGCCGCGTGACGCCAAGCCGTCCGAGGGTTCCGCACCGCGGAACGGAATCTTCCGTTCCCACAGCCTTTTCCGGTGTCCGACCAGGCCTGGCAGACTGGCGCGCCAGGCGCAAAGTGCGGCCCGAGGAGATCCACGCGAGGAGATCCAGATGTCCATGGCAGGGAATTTGCGGAGGGTGACGGCTCTCGGTGCGGTCGACGGCCTCCGCAGAGTGGCACGGATGACACGGCGGCGGCGCCGTGTCGACCTGAGTCACCCCGCCCGTTCGCCGCTGGGCTCCGCGGTGGTGAACTGTGTCGCGTACCAGGACGGCGTCCGGATCCCCGAGGGCCGCGACCTTGTCGACACCGTGCAGCGCATCCGCAAGCGCGACGACGGATTCGTCTGGCTCGGACTGCACGAACCGACCGACCTGGAGTTCGCGGGCATCGCCGAGCTCTTCGACCTGCATCCGCTGGCCGTCGAGGACTCGGTGGAGGCGCATCAGCGTCCGAAGGTGGAGCGGTACGGCGACACCCTCTTCGCGGTGTTCAAAACAGTCTGCTACGTGGAGCACACGGAGTTGACCGCGACCAGTGAAGTGGTGAACACCGGCGAGATCATGGTCTTCGTCGGACCGGACTTCGTCATCACCGTGCGGCACGGACGGCACGGATCCCTGGGCCCGCTGCGCGAGGAGCTGGAGTCCGACGCGAACCAGTTGTCCAAGGGGCCGGCCGCGGTCCTGCACGCGATCGCGGACCATGTGGTCGACGACTATGTGAGCGTCACCGACTCGGTCCAGGGGGACATCGACCAGGTCGAGGCCGATGTGTTCGCCGAGAACGGCGCACGCACGGACGCCGGCCGCATCTACCAGCTCAAGCGTGAACTCCTCGAACTGAAGCGGGCCGTGGTCCCGCTCGCCCGGCCCGTCCAGGAGCTGGCGACCCGGCCGACCCGCGTGGTCGACCCGGAGATACAGGCGTACTTCCGGGACGTCTCCGACCATCTGCTGCGGGCCACCGAGCAGATAGCCGCCTTCGACGAACTCCTCAACTCCATCCTGCAGGCGCATCTCGCGCAGGTGACGGTGGCGCAGAACGAGGACATGCGGAAGATCACGGCATGGGCGGC
This sequence comes from Streptomyces sp. NPDC026500, assembly GCF_055567635.1. Taxonomy (NCBI): domain Bacteria; kingdom Bacillati; phylum Actinomycetota; class Actinomycetes; order Kitasatosporales; family Streptomycetaceae; genus Streptomyces; species Streptomyces sp. NPDC026500. Next base: position 117,258 of record NZ_JBVHQB010000008.1, read on the forward strand.
GGTCATCGCCGTCCCGACCATGGTCTGCGGCGTGTACGGCATGAACTTCGACAACATGCCCGAACTGCACTGGAGGTTCGGCTACCCCATCGTCATCGGCGCCATATCCATCGGCTGTCTCGTCCTCTACCGAGGGTTCAGGCGCAACGGCTGGCTCTGACCCGTCTCTCGCCCGGCGCGGCCGGCCGGACGAGAGAGTACGCCGCGTATCCGGACGAGCGCGCGCCGCGTATTCGACATGGACCGGCGTCGGGTCGCTCGGGACCCGGTCGCTTCGGGTCGGGTCGCTTCGGGACCCGGTCGCTTCGCGCCGCTGTCCAGTCGGGTCGGATCGAGGAGGTCGGCAAGGTCGGGAGATCGACTGGGTCAGCCCGTCGCGCTGCTCGCGCCTCGGGCGTAGACGCTCTCGACCCAGGCGGCGAGCTGTTCGTCGCTGACGTGCCGGGCGAGGTCGGCCTCGCTGATCATGCCGACGAGTCGCTTGTCCTCGATCACCGGAAGTCGGCGGATCTGGTGCCCCTTCATCTCCTGGAGCACTTCGCCGACATCGGCGCCGGCCTCGATCCAACGCGGTGTGCCTTGGGCCATCTCGCCCGCGGTGACCTGTGCCGGGTCGTGGCCCATGGCCACACAGCCGACGACGATATCGCGGTCCGTGAGGATGCCGCAGAGGCGTTCGTTCTGGTCGCTGATGGGCAGGGCGCCCACGTTGAGCTCGCGCATCAGCTGGGCGGCGCGGTCCAGGGTCTCGTGGGCGGGGATCCACTGGGCACCACGGTGCATGATGTCTCCGGCGGTGGTCATGTAGTACCTCCCGGTGCCGGACGGCCGGCGCGGCGCGGAAGACACCGCTAGTCCCGGCGCCCTTTATTCTCGCCGTGCCCCAGGGGCTGCGCACCTGGAAGTACGTGTATCCGGGCGGCCGGCGGACCGAGTCGAGGGCCGTCGGACCGAGGGGACGGGCGAAGGGCCGAGGGGACGAGACGGCCGAGGGCACCGGAGCGGCCGAGGGCACGGGGACGGCCGAGGGGACGGGAGCGGCCGAGGGCACGGGGACGACCGAAGGGACGGGAGCGGCCGAAGGGACGGGAGCGGCCGAAGGGACGGGAGCGGCCGAAGGGACGGGGGCGGACGTCGTGGTCGGCCGTTCCACGCCGGTCAGCCGTTCCACGCCGGGTGGCGGGGGTCGTCGGCTCGCACCAGGACGTCGGCCGTGGTGGCTGGGCCCACCTCGCTCTCGTAGCGGGCGAACGCGGGCAGGGTCCAGTGCTCCGCCTCGGGGGTACGGCGGCGGAGGGCCCCTGGGGAGAGGAGTACGTGGACGCTCAGGTCGAACGGGAACCAGTGGCGCAGAAGGAGGGGGCCATGGAGCAACAGGATTCCGCCGGGCGGGAGTTGGACGTAGGGGCTGCGGGTGGCCCGGTCGGTGGCGGGGTCCCAGAGGTCGGGCAGGACCCTGCCGTCGCCGCCGGGTTCGAGGGGCCCGAAGACCTCGCGCCAGAGCGCGCCGGTGTCGAACCAGCCGTCGTAATAGGCCTCGACGTCCTGGTGACCGTATTCCAGCCGGAGCGAGGCGGGGCGCAGGAAGCCCTCCGCGCCGACGACCAGCGAGGAACGGCCCCGTATGCGCAGCGCCTCGAAGACGCGGTGCGCGAGTTCGCCGGGGCGGGCGGCCGGGGCTCCGTCGAAGGCGATGCGCGGCCAGGGGCTGCCGTCCTCCGGTTTCAGGTCGAGCAGACGGTCGGCGAGGAGGTCGCCGAGCCGTTCCCAGGTGATCGCTTCGAGTCGCACAGGGCCATGATGCCGCGAGCGGGATGGGACCCGGTCGGCGCGGCGGGCCGCGAGCGGGCACGGGAGGCAGGTCGGCCGGGGCGCGGGCTGTGCGGGGTATTGCCCGACGACGTAGATGTGGCGCCGGTCCGGGGAAGGAACCGCCTATGGCACCGATCGCTGATCCCCCGCACCGGAGCGGACTTCTCGTCGTCCAGCCGCTCAAGAAGCGGCGCTGTGTCGAGTGCCGGAGCGGGCCGCTCGCACTGCTGGTGCTGGAGGAGGGGGCGCCCCGGTGTCTGGACTGTGCGGATCTCGGACACCTGGTGTTCCTGCCGCGCGGTGACACCGCGCTGACGCGCAGATCGCGGGAGGGCAGCACATTGTCGGCCGTGGTGGTGCGGTTCAACCGGCGGCGGGGTCGGTACGAGCGACAGGGCGTCATGGTCGAGGAGGCGGCGCTCGCCCTGGCCGAGGAGCGGTGTCTGGCGGACGCGGAGGCACGGCGGCGACGCCGGGCCCGGGACGCCCGGCGCCGGGAGGCGGAGGATGTCCGCTTCATGGACGCGTTCGCGCGGGAGATACGCCGGCTGTTTCCGCACTGTCCGGCCGACCGGGCGCGAGCGATCGCCGCACACGCCTCGGTGCGCGGCAGCGGGCGGGTCGGGCGGAGCTCGGCGGGCCGCGCGCTGTCCGAGGCGGCCGTGACCGCTGCGGTCCGCGCGTCCGTACGGCACACGGAGACCCCGTACGACCAACTGCTGATGAGCGGCGTTTCGCGGTACGAGGCGCGCCGCAGGATCGCGGCCACGGTGGAGACAAGGCTCTGCGAATGGCGTGACGACATCACCGCGCGGGCGTGATGGAGCGCTCACGCAGGTGTGAGCGGACCCTCGGCGGGCGGGAGCGGACGCTCGGCACGTATGAGTGGACGCTCACGCACGGGTACGTGTTGCTCGCCCATCGCAACTGTCGTCGTAGCGGATTTCACTTGTGGTGACGGTCGGCGCTGTGCAGGATCTTGGGTGCGGCCGGTTCGACGCGGGAGTGGACATGATCGATGGACCGTATTTCGTGCTGACGCTGCTGGGGGTGCTCGGCTGCGGGCTGGTGGCCGGTGTGTTCTGCGGGTTCTCGACGTTCGTGATGAGGGCGCTCGCCCAGCTGCCGCCGGCGCAGGGAATCGCGGCGATGAACGCGATCAACGTCGCCGCGGTCCGTCCCCCGTTCATGCTGGTGTTCGCCGGGTCGGCGGTGCTGTGCTCGGTGCTCGCGGTGGTGACCTTCGTGCTGCTGCCGGACAAGGGGACCGTGGAGTTGCTGCTCGGCAGCGCGCTGTATCTGTTCGGGGCGTTCGGGGTGACGATCGCGGCGAACGTCCCACGCAATGACGCGCTGTTGAAACTGGACCCCGGAACACCGCAGGCCGCCGCCTACTGGCCCACGTTTGTGCGCCAGTGGACGATGTGGAACCACGTCCGCACCGCCGCCGCGGCCGCCGCGGCGGTGTCGTACGCCCTCGCCCTCACCTGAGCCGTCCGCGCCTCCCCTCGCCTGAGCCACCCGTCCGTCCGTCCCCACGACTGTGTGCGTCCGCGCCCCCAGCCGTGTGCACGTCCGCCCCTCCCCCAGCCGCCTGCACGTCCGCCCGCGTCGAGCCCTGGACCGAGCCCTGGTCCGAGCCCCCGGTCCGCTGTCGTCCGGGACGGCGGCGTATGCGCAGGCGACGTATCGTGGCGGGAAAGGAGTGTCGCCCGGATTCCGTGGCCGTTGACGGCCGACGGCCGTGCGGTCGCGCATCGGTACGCGTATATGAGGGAGACGGCCATGGCCGATCCCAAGGGTTTCATGACCACACCGCGCCAGGAGTATCCGCGCCGGCCCATCCAGGAGCGGGTGCGGGACTGGAACGAGGTGTACGTTCCCGGAGCCCTGTTGCCGATCATCGAGAAACAGGCCGACCGGTGCATGGACTGCGGCATCCCCTTCTGTCATGACGCGTGCCCACTGGGCAACCTGATCCCCGAGTGGAACGACCTCGTCTCACGGGACGACTGGCGGGCGGCCAGCGACCGGCTGCACGCGACGAACAACTTCCCCGAGTTCACCGGGCGGTTGTGCCCCGCGCCGTGCGAGGCCGGCTGTGTGCTGGCGATCAACCAGCCCGCGGTCACCATAAAGAACGTCGAGGTCGCCATCGCCGACCGTGCCTGGGAGGACGGGTTCACACCGCCGCGTCCGCCGGACCGGCTCTCGGGGCGGACGGTCGCGATCGTCGGATCGGGGCCCAGCGGGCTCGCCGCGGCACAGCAGCTGACGCGGGCCGGGCACACGGTGGCCGTGTACGAACGGGCCGACCGGATCGGCGGCCTGCTGCGGTACGGAATCCCCGCCTTCAAGATGGAGAAGCGGCAGCTGAACCGGCGGCTGGCCCAAATGCGCGCCGAGGGAACCAAGTTCCGCACGTCGACGACGATCGGCACCGACATCGGGGCGACCGAGCTCAAGGCCCGCTACGACGCCGTGATTCTCGCGCTAGGGGCCACGACCTGGCGCGAACTGGACGTACCCGGACGGCAGTTGTCCGGCATCCATCAGGCCATGGAGTATCTTCCGCTGGCCGACCGGGTGTGCGAGGGGGATCTGGAGGTCTCTCCGTTGTCCGCCGCGGGCAGGCATGTGGTGATCGTCGGCGGCGGTGACACCGGAGCCGACTGCCTGGGGACGGCCGTGCGCGAGGGTGCCGCGTCCGTGACCCAGCTCGACATCTATCCGCAGGCGGAGGCCGAGCGCGACGAGGATGCCGAGCCGTGGCCGACGTATCCGAAGATCTACCGGCTCTCCGCCGCGCACGAGGAGGCCGGCGCGCTGGGCACGGCACCCGCCGCGGACGCGGACGCGCGGCTCTTCGCCGCGTCCACGCTCCAGTTCGGCGGAGGTGCGGACGGGCGGGTGCGCTCGCTGCATATCGTCGAGGTCGACGAGCGGCGTAGCCCGATCCCCGGTTCCGGGCGGACCCTGCCCGCCGACCTCGTACTGCTCGCCCTCGGCTTCTTGGGCCCGGACCGGCACGACGGCCTGATCGACCAGCTCGGACTGACACTTGAGCCGCGTGGCACGATCGCGCGCGGCGCCGACTTCGGCACGAACGTTCCCGGGGTGTACGCCGCCGGGGACGCGGCACGCGGCGCGTCGCTCGTCGTGTGGGCGATCGCCGAGGGCCGGGCCGTCGCCGCGGCCGTGGACAGGGCCCTGATCGGTGCGGGCCGCCCGCGCCTGCCGGCCCCGATCGGACCGTACGACCGGCCGATGACGGCGTAGCGCCGCCACATCGCGCCCCGAAAGTCCGCACCCAGCCGCGGGGTCCCCGTGCTCAGGAATACACAGCGGCGGGGTGCGGAACTCCCGTGCAAGACCTACGGTTTGCGTCCCACCGCCCCGTAGCCGGGGATGACCCCGTCGTCCTGTCCCGGCACCGGTGCGCCCAGTTCCGGGTGCCACTCGTGGACCACCGCGACGCCCGGCTCGACCAGGTCGAGGCCGTCGAAGAAGCGGCCGAACTCCTCGCGGGAGCGCAGTGCCAGGGTGACGCCGGCCGCCTTGAGCTTCGCGATCGCCGCCGCCGACTCCTCGGGGGTGAAGTCGGCGGTGGCGTGGGTGACCATCAGGTAGCTGCCGGAGGGCAGTTCGGAGAGCAGGCGGCCGACCAGGGCGTGCGCGCCGTCCGCGTCGGCGACGAAGTGGAGCAGCGCCACGAGGGAGAGCGCCACGGGCCGGCCGAAGTCCAGGACCTTCCTTGCCCCGTCGAGAATGGCGTCCGGGTCCCGCACATCGGCCTGCAGATATTCGGTCATTCCCGCGTCCGAGCTGCGCAGCAGGGCTGCCGCGTGGGCCAGCACGATCGGGTCGTTGTCGCAGTACACGACCCGCGCGTCGGATGCGACGGCCTGGGCGATCTGGTGAAGGTTCGGCTCGGTCGGGATGCCGGTGCCGATGTCGAGGAACTGCCGGACACCGTTCTGGGCCAGCCATCGTGTGGCCCGGTGCATGAAGGCGCGGTTGACCCGGGCCATCACCGGCACCCTCGGATCGAGGGTGAGCATCTGACGGCCCATTTCCTCGTCGACGGGGTAGTTGTCCTTGCCGCCGAGATACCAGTCGTACATCCGCGCGGGATGCGGCTTGCTCGTGTCGATTCCGATGGGGGGCTGCCCGGTCATGACGGTCTCCGTAAGTCCGCGCCGTGGTAGGTGATCAACTCAGAACCAAATTCAGGGAAGTCGGGAAAAGAGAAAGCAAGTCGTTCAGGAAAGAAGGAAGTCCGCCTCTCCCGCTTTCGCACCCTGGATGAAAGCGGTCATCTCGCCGGGCGTATAGATGAGGGCGGGACCGTCCGGGTCGGCCGACTGACGCACGGCGATACGGCCGTCGGCGAGTTTCATCGCCTCCAGGCAGTTGCCGCCGTTTCCGCCGCTCCACGGCTTGTGCCAGCCCTCGCTGCCCAGTTCACGGGCGGGCATTCCGTTGTAGATGCGCACGTTGCCTATTCGCGGGTTGATGCGTTCCGGCGTGATGCGTTCCATTCACAGCTCCTTGCGGAGATCCCGGAGGATCTCCTTCGTGCGATGTGCCGTGGCGGCTTGAGCCGCCATGCGGTCCATGACCTCCAGGTGGGTCGCCACCTCGGAACGCGCGTCCAGGTAGACAGCGCCGGTCAGGTACTCGCTGTAGACCATGTCCGGGAGTTCCGGCATGGCAAATCGGAACAGCACAAAGGGCCCGTACGTGCCGGGGTGCGGACCCGAGGAGAACGGGATCACCTGCAACGTCACATGGGGCAGCTTCGTGGCCTGAAGCAACTTGTCGATCTGGGCACGCATCACCTCGGGGCCGCCGATGGTGCGGCGCAGCACCGTCTCGTCCATCACGGCCCATATCCGGGGTGCGTCCTGACGCGTGAGCAGATCCTGGCGTTGCATGCGCAGCGCCACATGGCGCTCGATGTCCTCGGGCCTGGTCTGCCCGATGGCCCCCGCCTTCAGGACGCCGCGGGCGTAGTCCTCGGTCTGCAACAGGCCGGGAACGAAGTGCGGTTCGTAGGAGCGCAGAAGGGCGGCGGCGCCTTCCAGACTGACGTGCATGGAGAACCAGTCGGGCAGGATGTCGTGGAACCGCTGCCACCAGCCGGGCTTGTTGGCGTCCTCTGCCAGTTGGACAAAGGCCTCGGCCTCCTCGTCGCTGACGCCGTACGACTTCAGCAGGAGCTGGAGGTACGGGATCTTGAGGGAGACCTCGGCCATCTCCATGCGGCGGACCGTCGCGGGGGCGACGCGCAGGATCCGCGCGGCCTCCTCACGCTTGAGACCCGCGCGTTCCCGCAGGTCCAGCAGTCGCCGGCCGAGGACGACCTGGCCGACCGTCGGCGCGGACCGCGGTTCGCTCACGTCCCACCTCCACTGAGTCCGGACAGCCCGGCCGGCGCCGTCCGGGTTCTTCCTCGTCTTCCTCGACGATCCCAACTGGCGCCGCTCGGCTTGCTGTTGCGAGCAGTGTGCCACGCGCCCCCACGGCGTCACACGGCACTCTGCATTTTTCAGAGTGAGTCTTGCCAAGTGTTCGCGGCGAGGCGATAGTGGCAAGCGTGATTCCGTCCGCGCCGTTAGGAACAGACGCCGCCGAAGACCGGTTCGGTCTCCGTGCCGCCATGGGACAGCACCCCGGCGCGGCCGCAGAGCGCCGGTTCCGCTTCGAGCTGGCCGCACACCCGGGCTCCGTGGCTCAGGCGAGACGCCTGACCCGGTCCCGCCTGTCCGGTTGGGCGGTGTGCGAGGACACCTGCGACACGGCGGCCCTCGTGGTCTCGGAGCTGGTCACCAACGCGATCGTGCATGCCGCCGGGCAACGCGTCGTCTGCGAACTGCACGACGCCGAAGACCTGGTGCGCATAGCCGTGTGTGACGAGGGATGCGCTCCGGGCGAGCCGCACCCCTCCCCGCAACGGCCCGATGAGGAGCACGGGAGGGGATTGCTTCTCGTCGCGGCAGTGTCCAGGGCCTGGGGGGCCCAGGACACCGGGCCCGGCCTGCTGGTGTGGGCGGAGATCGCACGCGCGGCAGGCCGGGCCGAAGACACCACGGACACCACCCGGGAGACCTGGCCGAACCCGGGTGACCCGGACGACCGGCATGACCTGGACGAACTGGACCGGCTCGACACCGAATTCGAGGCCGAGTCGGCCGCGGGGCCGACCGGACGGCCCCGCGAAGCCCGGTCCGACCAGGGCCCGCCCGACGCCGACACCGGCCCGCGGGCGGACCTGGGCTGGAGCGCGAAGAAGCCCCCGAACGACCCTCGAGGCACCGGGGCGGAGGGATCCTGGGCGGCGGGAACCGTGGGGAACCCCCAATCGCCCTCCGCCCTGAGCGGAAGTCAGGGTCGGGATCTGCGTCAGGATCGGGATCTGCATCGGGAACGAGATCTACATCTGGATCTCCATCGGGAACGGAATCGGGATCGGGAGAGCCTGTGAGCCGTACGTCGGCGGCGGGGCCTGCGGCGCGGGTCCTGAGCCTGGACACGCTCGTCCGCATGAAGCGCGGACGGCGACAGTCCGGGCCGCCGAGGCGTCTCCCCGTCCCCGAGGGCATGAAGGTGCCGCTGGGCTGCGACGCGGTGTCGGTACCCGCCCACTTCGGGCCTCTGCTGCTGTCGAGGCTGCCGCGCGTGGGCTGCGTCTACGCGGACCCGGCGCACTGGTGGTTGATCGTTCCTTCAGACTCCGATGTCGCGTTGGCGTGGCCGGCGCCCGCCCACTACGTCACGGGTGCGGTCGTGCCGGACTCACCTCGGATTCCCGGGCTCATCCACAAACCGGATAGTACGGTTCCGTATACCCCGCCGATACCTCTGTATCTGGCCCTGTGCCGGGTCACGGGGACGACACCCGCCTGGTCGCGCCCGATCAGCGCGTGAGCGCCGCGGCTCGGGGGCTCACCGGGATCGCCTGACGCTCTCACGGTCGCGTCCGGAGTGCGCCCCGGCCAGCCGGTCACCGGTCGCCAGTCGCCAGTCGCCGCGAAACACCGTCGGCCTGGCCCCGACACGCGGACGGATTCCCTGAGTTGACTCTCTGGGAGATGGTGGCACTGTCCCCATACGTGCGACCTGCCCCAGCCCCGGCCCCTGCCCCTGCTTCTGCCCCTTCTCCTGCTCGCGTTACGGGCGGATCGGTTCACGGTGAAGGTGCTCGCGCCCATGGGCTGCTGGTTCCGCGGCCCTCACTCGACGCCGTCTGCACCGCCCACGACGACCAGGAACGCGTCGGAGGCGAGATCCATGACGACCTCCGCGGCCTGGCCCTCCTGGCGGCGCGCCTGTGCGAACTCCTCCGCGGGCCACGACCCGCGCGGTCCGCCGGCGGGAAAGCGCTCCAGCACCATTCGCCCGTTCACCCTTTACCTCCATGTCGCGCTGCTCTCCAGAGTTAAACGCCTGCCATGGGGTGAACGGCTCGGGAAGTGACGGTACTGAGACGAAGTCGACACCAGGTATCAGGCCCGTCCCGCGACGGGTGCCGCTGGTCCCCGGCGTTCGTCCCCGGAAGTCGTCGGACCTCGTCCCGAACCGCGCCGGACCTCGTCCCGAATCGCGTCAGAACTCGTACTCGTCGTGGTACCGCACCTGCTCGCTGCCCGCAGGTGCCCCCAATGCGGATGCGCGGCCCTTGGGCTCCTCCCACTCCTCCTGCCGTCCCAGCGCGGTGAGATCCAGGAGAGAGGTCGTGGAGCCGAGGCCGTCAAGACCGCGTTCGTATGTGGAGTACGTATGGAAGACGCGGTCGCGGTCACGCAGGAAGCAGCTCATCCCGGGCCGCTCGTAGGGTTCGTGTCCACCGATCGACACCTGGAAGTCGTAGTTGAAGTCACTGTCGTACGACGAGTACCAGGGGACCGTCCAGCCCATCCGAGCCTTGAACGGCAGGATCTTCGTGTACGGCGCCCGGGACACCGCGGCGAACTCGGTTCCGCGGGCCCGCACATGGGCGAGGTGCCCGATCTGGTCGAGGAACGCCGAGCAGCTGCGGCAGCCCGCGTCCCACTCGGGAGCGAACATGAAGTGGTAGAGGACGAGTTGGTCCCGTTTCCGGAAGAGGTCGGGCAACGTCGCCTTCCCGTCCCCGCTCTCGAAGACGTACTCCTTGTCGATCTCGACCATCGGCAGTCCGCGCCGCTCGGCGTTGAGAGCGTCACGCGCACGGGTGGCTGCCTTCTCCTTGACCAGCAGTTCCTCGCGCGCGGCCTGCCACTCCTCACGCGAGACGATCTGCGGAAGCGTCATCTGCTCCTCCTGTGAACGGTGCCTACTCTGTGGTGGACGCCCGGGAGAAGCGGAACTCATCGGCATGGCGCCAAGATTTTCGGGGATCGGGAGCATCCGGCGCGGGCCGAGCAGGCCCGTGCGCGTCGCGCGCCGAAAGACCGTACGAGTGAGCCCCCGTGAGCGTCACACCGCGAGCGGACGCGCGGGCGCTGCCCGGAGTCCCGCCCGCTCGCGTCGCTCGGCCAGTTCGCCGAGCAGTTCGTTGATCCGGTCGGTGTGCCGGGGTGTGAGCCGACCGGTGTCGTCGAGCTGCACGGCACACGCCGTGGTCGTGTCGACGAGCCGTTCAAGGGTCGCCGCGACCTCGTCCGTTCCCTCGGAGTGCCGTGCCAGGGCGGGGAGTTCGGCGGCGGCGAGGTCGATCGCGGCGCGGGCCTCGGCGAGCGCGCGGTAGGCCTCCCGGCGCAGGACCCAGCGGCCCGTACGGTCGCGGGCCGTGCCGTCGCTCAGCACATGGGCAAGATAGACGTCGGCCGCCTCGGTGGCCCGGGTCAGCCTCGCCCGCACGGTCCCGCCGCGCTGTCCGAGCGTCGGCAGATGGCCGACGAGCAGCACGATGGCGCAGGCCAGCAGTGTCTCCACGATCCGGTTCCAGGAGGCCTGCGGCTCGCCTCCGACCATCACGAGGGCGAGGACGAGGACGGTGACGACGGCGGTCTGCGCGGCGAAGTGGCGGGTGGCGACGGGGATGAGGGCGCCGCTGACCGCGACCAGGGCGACGAATCCCTCCGGCCGCGGCAGCAGGAGGGCGAGCCCCGCGAAGGCGACCGCTCCGAGGACGGTTCCCGCCGCCCGGCACAGCACGCGTGAGGCGAGCGGTCCGAGATCGGGCTTGACGAGGAAGACGGCGGTCGCCGGGAGCCAGTACCAGTGCGGGTGGTTGCCGTACCAGCGCGCGTGGTGCAGGGCCTGTGCCACGGCGACGCTCGCGCCGAAGCAGAGGGCGACCCGGATGCCGTACTCGCGCCCCGCGGAACCGAGCACGGTGCGTACGAGCGACACAGCGGTACGCCGCCGGGTGTGCAGGGCGTTCCCGGTGCCCCGGTCGAAGGCCTCGGCGGCTTGCAGCAGGGCGTCGTGGAGGGCGCGCAGCGCGGGTACCACGGATGTTCTCCCGAGCGCGCCGGACCTGGTACCGGGGACGGCGGGCGCCGGCAGCGGACCGGTGGGGGCGCCGGTGCGGACGGCGACGGCGAGCCGCCGGGGGCCCTCCGCAGCCCGTGCGGGCACGGCCTCGCCCGCCCAGACGAGCGCCGTCGCGGCCTCGGCGAGCGGCAGGGCGGCGGCGTACTGCGCGTGCAGTCGACGCTCGGCCGCGGAACTTGCGTATCGCCGCAGCCGGGGCCCGTCGAGCGCGTCCTGCGCGTGGTCGAGGGCCGCGGTCAGCGCGACGCGCCGCCGGGTCGCGTCGGGGCCGCCCGCGGCGAGCAGCAGGTGGGCGATGGCGTCGTAGACACCGCCGACGGCGTCCCGCTCCCCGTCGAAGCGGTAGTCCCCGGTGTTCACCGCGGTCGTCGGCAGTGCGAGCCGCAGGGCGAGCAGCCAGCCGGCCCCGCCGAGAAAGAGGAGCGCGCGCACCCACCCCGCTTCGGGCAACGGCATCCCGGCCCCGATCGCCGAGGCGACCAACAGCTGGGTCCCGGACCCGGAAGCCACGGGTCCGACCGCGCTGACGGCTCCGGCGAACAGGCCGAGCCCGGTGAGGACAAGGGTGAGCGTCACGGCGCCGGTGTGCTGTCCGGTGTACGACCCGATGAGCAGACCGGCGGCCCCGGCGAGAGCCGGCACTCCGAGCCGCTCGACGGCGACCCGCCTGCTGCCCGGCCGGTCGTTGATCCCCGTCAGCATGGCGCCGAGGGCCGCGATCACTCCGAGTGAGGTACGACCACTCAGTACGGCCGCGAGCAACAGCGGACCGGCGGCGAGCGCGCCCCGCAGGACCGCGTTCCAGGGGACCGGTCCGCGCTGCGCGCGCAGGGCATGGGCGAGCCAGGGTGGTACGGCGAGGCGGGTGAGGCGCACGGGGCTCCTGTCGGGCGAGGGCGGGGTGCCTTCGGGCGACGTCGGCCGGGCTCGTGTCGTTACCAGGGTAGTGCGCGTTGCCTGCGGAAAACGAACGCGGGGATTTCCGCGACGTGACACTTCGCGGGAGACGGACGTGACTCTTCGGGAGAGACGGGTGTCGATAGGTTCGTGGGAGACCCATCAGTGGACGTTCGCGGGAGACCCGTGAGGAGACGTTCGTGAGGACGGGTCAGGTGAGGGACGTGGGGACGTGACACCTCGGGGCGGAGGACGAGGAGGAGCGGGTCCGAGGGCGTAGCCGGCCCCCGGACCCTGAGATGCCGCCATGTCGCACGCCGGCACGCTTGAGAACCCAGGTCAGTCGTTATGTCGCCGCGTCCTGCCTTTGGACCACCACGCATCGAGCTGCGCGGGCTGGACTTGAACCAGCATTTCGACGTACTGGGGCCTGGGCCCGGTCGATCCGGCGATCGGCGGCGAATACTGAGTCTGGAGCAATAGTCTGAGATTGATCACGGTCTGCCTCTGCCGAGTTGGGCTACCGCGGCGCGTGGACACTCCATCAGGCCGGAGTGCCGTTTGGTGCCGCGGGGAGGACTCGAACCTCCACTGGAACCGTGCATTCACGACAAGCTTCAGGTTCAGCTTGCGCTCCTCGCGCACCCCGGCCGTGGTGCGTTGTGGCCGGGGAGTTCAGAGGCTACCCCTGTGCGAACAGGTAGCCGAAAACAGCGTCCCCGACGCGCTGGTCGACGACGTCCACGCCGTTCGCCTCCTCGCGGGCGAACTTGACCGCCTGCTGCAACTTCTCGACGCGGTCGAGGAGTTCGTTGACGCGCCGCGCGGGCAGGGCGCCGGAGAACTTGACGGTCGTCCAGTAGCCGACGGGGATGTCCTCGTAGTACACCTCGACCTGGGCCGGGTGCTTCTCGGTGGCCTCGGCCTTGACGTGGTTCCGGGGGACCTTCTTCGTACGAAGCGTCCGCACCGGCTCGGTCTTCCAGGCATCGGTGGACGGATCCCGCACCCAGGACTCGGAGGCGTCGAGGACGGGCAACTTCCTTACGAAGGTGTTGAGATCGGTCAGCTGCTTCTCAAGAAAGAGCAGATAGGACACCGGCACCTCGGCGACAAGCACGCGCCCGTCCACCAACACATCGGCCCTCGCCGTGCAGTTGGCCCAGTCCTTGGTGGCGGTCACATCGAACAGCCGCGTCAGGGTCGCCGCGGTGTCCCGCAGCACGTCCTCGGCCTGCACCTGGACCCGGGTCGACTCGGGCGGCAGTTGCTCGCCCTCCTCGTCCTTCGGCTGATACGTCCGCGAGATACCGGCGAGCAACGCCGGCTTCTGCAGGCCATGATGAGCAGCCGTCAGGTCCTGATGGGACTTGGACTTGATGCCCTTCTCCACTGCGATGATCTGATTGAGTTTCGCCACATCGGTGACCGTAGCAGCGGCGGCCGGGATAGCTCGAAGCAATATTCGCGCCGGACGGTTCCCGCCGGATTCCGAACCGTCCCCAGGGGACAGCGCCCTCAGCTCTGTTGAGGCAACGCGCTCACCCCTGCGGAGGCGACGTCCTCACCCCTGCGGAGGCAGCGCCCTGACCCCCGCGGAGAGAACGCTCTCACTCCCGCGGAGAGAACTGCTCGGACTCCACCGCGGCGGCGAAGAACGCCTCCGCGTCGGAGACGGCGCGGACGAGAGATCGGGAATCCGTGCGCAGACCCACGACGAGGTCGTCCACCCCTCGCAGTCCCGCGCGTTCCAGCAGCCTCTTCTCGTTCGTCACCCACTCCCCGCGCGCCGCCAGTACGGCGTGACCCGTCTGCATGGCGGCTGTCGCCAGGGCTCCCGCCACCTCAGTGAGCCGGCCGGCCGGTGCGTGCTGGGACTTCGCATAGGCGAGGGTGGCCCGCGCGGTGCCGTACCAGCGTGCGGATGCTGAGGCGCGGAGCTCCGGCGGGTAGACGGCTGGGCGCGGTAGGCCGTCGCCGCGCAGGACACGGTTGACGGCGAGTTCGGCGACGATCAAGTAGGTGGGGATTCCCGCGAGATGGAAGAGGAGGGGCTCGACACGAAAGCGGCCGGACTTCGCCTCCGCCATCTCGTGCTCGACGACGTCGAGATCCCGGTAGTGCACGTCGACCCGGCGCTCGTCGATGGTCAGCCAGGCACCGCCGTTGAACACACCGCCGCCCCAGCCGCCGATCTCGGAGACTTCTCCCTGCCAGCCGACCGCTCTGAGGTCCTCGGGGTCGAAGTCGCCCCGGTAGTAGACCGCCAGGTCCCAGTCACTGTCCGGACGATGGGTACCCTGAGCCCGGGAACCGCCGAGGGCCACGGCCCGGACGGCCGGGAGGGCGGCGAGGCGGTCGGCGACGTGCGCGAGGAGCTTCTCGTCGTCCGCGTTCAACGACACAGGCCTCCGTTTCTCCGGGTGCATGCGACGAGGATGCTGCCGGGGTGGCGGCGGCGTCGAGCCGATATCGACGGTAATTCGGATGCGGGCGCAGGCGTCGGAGCCACATCATCGGCAAGTTGTCCGTCACCCCGTCGAGAGCCCCACCCACAGCCCCAGCCACAGGGAGCCCCCCATGGTCCAGCGCGTCACCGTTCCCAGCCTCTTCGCGCCGCCCGTCTACGCTCACGCGTCCCTCGTCGAGGCAGGGACGAAGCTGGCCTTCCTCGCCGGGTCCGTGCCGCTCGACGCCGACGGAACGCTGGTCGGCGCGGGTGATCCCGTACGGCAGGCCGAGCAGGTGCTGGCCAACCTCGACGAGCAACTGCGCGCCGTCGGCAGCGACATGGCCCATGTCGTGTCGACCGATGTGTACGTCGTCAGCAGTGAGACTGCGGTGCTGTCCGCGGTCTGGGACGTCGTCGAGGCATCCGGGCTGAGCATCGGCCCGCACTCCTCGACCCTGCTCGGCGTGGCCTGCCTCGGGTACACCGGGCAGCTCGTGGAGATCACGGCGACCGCCGTCGTCCCCGAGACCGAACCTGCGGCCGAGACCGAGCCCGACTGCGCCTGACCCCCGCGTCCGGGCAGGACCGCATCCGGCTCGACTACCGGTCGACCGTGGGATCGCCGGCCGGCCCTGGACGATCGTCCCGGGGATGCCCTTGAGCAGGAGTGCGTCGCGGATCACGACGCGGGCTCATCGCGCGAGGCCAACCCGGCGGTGGGCTCGTGATCAGCCCCGCCGACTCCGCTGCCGCGCTCAGGACTTGGCGGAGCATCGCGGGCGTGAGCCGCCCGGTGAAGGTGTTCCGCTGGCTGACGTGGAAGCACCCGAAAAGCTCGACCGAAGCGGAAGTAGAAGCGACGGCGGAAGCGGAAGCGGAGGCAGAAGCGGGCTCGGGCGAGGACGCAGACACGGGATCGGAATCAGTGTCGGTGTCGGAATCGGTGTCGGTTTCCGGGTCCGGGGCCGTGTCCGTGGTGCCCGGCTCCGGTCGCCGTTCGAGCGTCACCCGTGCCCCGTGCGCGAACGTCGGCCGTGGCCGGGGCACCGTCCACCCCGCCTGCGCGAAGGAGGGCAGCGCGGCCTGCCAGCCGAAGGCCCCGAGGACGATCACCGCCCGTAGCGTGGGCCGCAACAGCTCCAGCTCCCTGACGAGCCAGGGTCGGCAGGTGTCCCGCTCCTCGGGCGTCGGCTTGTTGGCGGGCGGCGCGCAGTGCACGGGAGAGGTGACGCGTACGCCGTACAGTTCCAGTCCGTCGTCCGCGCTCACCGAGGTCCCCTGCGAGGCGAGACCCACATCGTGCAGCGCCGCGTACAGCACGTCGCCGGACCGGTCACCCGTGAACATCCGACCGGTCCGGTTCCCGCCGTGCGCGGCGGGCGCGAGCCCGACGACGAGGAGCGAGGCGTCGGCAGGCCCGAACCCGGGCACCGGACGCCCCCAGTACGTCTGATCGGCGAAGGCGGCGCGCTTGGTGGCGGCCACCTCTTCGCGCCACGCGACAAGACGCGGACAGGCCCGGCATCCGGCGATCCTCGCGTCCAGCCCCGCGAGATCGGAGGGACTGGCCAGACCTTCCACGGAACCGGGGGAGGCTGCCGGACCCGCAGAGACGTCCGTACCGGCGGAGGCTGCCGAGCGCCCAGAGACTTCCGGACCGACGGAAGCTGCCGAGCGCCCAGAGACTTCCGGACCGACGGAGGCTGCCGGACCGGTTTCATTCGGGTCGCTGTCCACGCCACCAACGTACGACCGGTCCGCCCGCTCCGTTTCCCGCTGCCCCTCCCCACCGGCCTCTAAGTCATCTCCGCCCCGGCCGCCAGGAACCCGCAGATCAGCAGGAAGAGGATGGCGAGGAGGGGCCAGATGAAGCGGAGGTACTTGTCGTAGCCGACCTTGGCGAGGGCGACGCCGCCGATGGTGACGGCGGTGGTGGGGACCCAGAGGTTCATCCAGCCGCTGGCGGACTGCCAGGCGGTGACGACGACGGCACGGGAGACGCCCGCGAAGTCGGCGAGCGGGGCGAGGATCGGCATCGCGAGGGTCGCGTGGCCCGAGGTGGAGGGGATGAGGAAGGCCAGCGGCAGGTTCACGATGAAGACGATGATCGCGAAGAGACTGGAGGAGGTGCCCTCCACGATGCCCTCGATGGAGTGCAGAACCGTGTCGGTGATCTTCGAGTTGTTCATGATCACGGTGACTCCGCGGGCCAGCACGATCACCAGCGCAGGTGACATGAAATCCGCGGCGCCCTGGATGATCGTCGCGCTCAGCTTCTGCTCGCCCATCCGCGCCACCACCCCGACCAGCACCGACGCGCACAGGAACAGCGCCGCCAGCTCGGGGAACGACCAGCCGAGTTCGAACCCGTACGGTCGTGCGTCCGCCTTGCCGGTGAGCGCGCTGGACCACGGTACGACCGAGAAGATCATGAAGGCGAAGACCAGGGTCGTGGTGACGAGGACCGCCTTGTGCAGACCGGTCAGCTCGGGAACCTCGCCGGCCGCTTCCTGGGCGTGCTCGCGGTCCCCCGGCAGGAAGCCGGTGATCGAGCGTTCCGGGTTCTTCTGCACCCGGCGCGCGTACCGGACGACGTACGCGATCGTGACCGCCGTCAAAACGACCCACATCACGAACCGCAGCACGATGCCGTCGCCGAGCGAGATGCCGGCGGCCGATGAGGCCACGCCCGTCGCGAACGGGTTCACCGTCGAGCACAGCACTCCAATGCCGGCGCCGAGAATGATCGTGCCGACCGCGACCATCCGGTCGTAGCCGAGCGCCAGCATCAACGGCACGATCAGCCCGTAGAACCCCAGCGTCTCCTCGGCGAAGCCCTCCACGGTGCCGAGCACCGAGAACACCAGCATGATGCCCGCGATGAGCAGCGCACCGCGCGCCCGCAGCCGGTGCGCGAGGAGGCCGATGCCCCGGTCGAGCGCGCCCGTCGCGAACACCACCGTGATGAACGCTCCGATGGCGAGCACGAAGAGGAAAACGCCCGCGCTGCCGTACAGCTCACCGGCGAACTCCGGGCCGACCTGCGCGGTCTTCTCGTCCAGGATTCCGTAGAGGCCGTTGACGGGCGAGAGGAAGAGGTCGTTGAGGCGGTCCACGAAGCTCTGACCGGAGTCGACGCGGTGGTAGGTGCCCTGGATCGGCCTGCCCTCGGGCGTGCGGTCGTACTGCCCTGCAGGGACAAGGAACGCCAGCGCCCACACGGCGATCGTCACGATCGCGAGGACGGTCAGGGCACTCGGGAACGTGAACTTGCGCTGGTGCGGCGGCTCTTCGGTGTCGGGCGCCTCGGTATCGGTCGGAGTGGTCACCGGGCCCCGGCCTCCCGAGTGCCGCCGCCGACAAGGACGGCATGGGGCGCAGGGCCGCCCGTGAGGCAACCGGCGGCCCCGATGATCATGAGACCGCCCCGGAAGAGGACGGTGACATCGGCTGTCACCATGCCGCCCGCACGAGGAAGCCTGTGATCCCTGCGCTCATGAGGCCGCGCACGCTCCCGCTCCCGCTCCCGTGCGGAAGTCGGCCGCATACTCCCGCGCGAAGGCGCAGATCGCCACCACCGTGTTGCGCAGCTCCGAGAAGAGGACGCGCGCGGAGGCCGTCCGTCAACGCGCCGACCTTCGCTGCTGTCTCCACCCTCGGTCCCCTCTGCCGTCCCGGACAGCGTCGCCCCTGCTCCCCGGGCGCCTTCACTGCTGTTCCCCGGGCGGCTTCACTGCCCTTTCCCGGGCGGCTTCACTGCCGCTTCCCGGACTGCCTCACTCGACAGCCTCGGCGCACTGGGGGGACGACGCATCCGGTGTGGTCCGTGCGACGGAAAAGGCATGCGGTATGCCGGACTGCGGGCATTAGAGTCGAGCTATGGCTTCTCAGGGTGCTGACGGGGAGATGAAGGGCGCGGCTGCCGACGGTGCGCGCGGCGCGGGCGGCGCGAATGCCGTCACGGCCGACTCCGGGGCCGACTCCACGACGACTTCCACGACCGCTGCCGCCGTCAAGGCCGCCGCCGCTGCCGGGCCTGCCGGCGGCGAGAGCGTGCGGGTCGACGCCTGGATCTGGTCCGTCCGTCTCGTCAAGACACGCTCGATGGGTGCCGCTGCCTGCAAGGGTGGCCATGTTCGGGTCAATGGTGAGCGCGTCAAGCCCGCGTACTCGGTTCGCGTGGGCGACGAGGTACGCCTGCGGCAAGAAGGCCGGGAGCGGATCGTCGTCGTGAAGCGCGTGATCCGCAAGCGGGTCGGCGCGCCCGTCGCCGTCGAGTGCTACGTCGACAACAGCCCGCCGCCTCCGCCGCGTGAGGCCGTGGCTCCGGCGGGCATCCGGGACAGGGGCACGGGACGCCCGACCAAGCGGGACCGCCGCGAGACGGAACGCCTGCGGGGGATGCAGACGGGCTCGTCCGGCCCCGTCAGAACCTCCGTCCCGTCCACCGGCTCGACCGGGTCCGCTGGCTCTTCCCGCCGCTCGGCCGGTCCCCGCTGGACCGGTCCCCCGTGGGCCGGCCCCCGCTCGTCGGGTTCGTCGGATTCTCCCGGCCCCTCGCCCTCCTGAACGCCCGGAAAAGCGACCTGAACGCCCTGAAAGGCGACGTGCCGTCGTACGACGTCGAGGGCTCCCCCGGGACCGGGGAGCCCTCCGTCCTTGCTCCGTCGTCAGACTCGGCGTCCCACCCGTCGGCGTACCAGGCGGAGCAGCTCGGTTGTGTGGCCGCGCCTGGCCCAGGCGATCAGGGCGAGCGGCAGCAGCAGGATGAGCGGCGTCGCCACGTACGGGCCGTGGATGACCGTGACGTTGACGATGAACGCGCCGACCATCAGCGCGCCGAGCGCCGTCGCAGCCAGCGAGTCCAACAGCGGGATCAACAGGGCCAGGCCTCCGGCGAGTTCGAGCGCGCCGATGATGTACATGCCCGTGTGCCCCCAGCCCAG
This sequence comes from Streptomyces sp. NPDC026500, assembly GCF_055567635.1. Lineage (NCBI taxonomy): Bacteria > Bacillati > Actinomycetota > Actinomycetes > Kitasatosporales > Streptomycetaceae > Streptomyces > Streptomyces sp. NPDC026500. The sequence goes on from NZ_JBVHQB010000008.1 coordinate 136,848, forward strand.
CTTGTCGAACGACTCTGTAGCCGAGGGGTGGGCGATCAGCTTGGGAAGAGCACTCGCGAACGCGTAGAAGAGGCCGAGGACGACCTGCAGGGCGGTCAGGGAGATGCGGGCGACGCGGGAACGGGGAGTCGCGGCGGCCTGGGCGGTGGTGGCGAGGGGAAGGGTGGTCTCCGACACGGTGGTCTCCTGTGGGAAGCGGGGCTGCTGCTTTCACGGAGATAGACCTGAGGACTGTCGGGAACTCATCGGCGCGGAACGGGGTTTGTTCCACCCATCGACCCACCCATCGACCCGCAGCCCCCCTTCCCACCCTCTCCCCCTCCCCCGCCCCGCCCCGCCCCCAAGCATGCCTAGACATGGCCCCGGGGACGGGCATCCCCCCGGACGTGCCCAGGCTGTGCCCAGGCCTGCCCCGGCCGCGCCCCCCTACAGTCCCGCTCCCCCTCCCCCGGCGCTGATTCGCTCGTTCACCCCTTCACGGCCCTCACCCACACCCTGTCGTCCGTCAGGTACCGGTCCACCTTCAGGCCCGCCTCCGCCAGGGCCTCCTCGAATTCGTCCTTCGTCAAAGGGCGGGACAGAAACGTCTGGGTCCAGGTGGCGTCCGGAAACGTGTATTCCGCGCGCACCGAGTTGACCCCGTCCCCGACGGGCTCGGCGGACACGATGCGTGCGACGAATCCGGACGGGTCGGTGCGCTCGCGGGGCACGTCGGTGTGCCAGTCCTCGCCCTCGCGCTGGATCAACACGCAGCCGTCGTCAGCCACATGGCGGACGCAGGTGTCCAGGAGGGCCCGCCGCACCCGGACATCCCCGGCGTGTATGAGGAACGACGCCAGCAGAACGACGTCGAACGTCTCTCCGAGGTCGAGGTCCTCGATGCTGCTGCGTATCCTGCGCGCCCCACGGACGTGCTCCAGCATTTCGGCGGACTCGTCCACCGCCGTGACCGCGAACCCCAGCTCCAGGAGCGGGTGGGTCATCCGTCCGACCCCGCTGCCCAGTTCCAGAATGTGCGCGGCGGCGGGCACAGCGGCGGTGATGATGTCCGGTTCTGTTCCGACGGGCAGGCGGGTGTAGAGCTCGACCGCGCAGCCGTCCGGTGTGATGGCACCGCGCCCAGTGCCCTCGTATCCCTGACGCTTCTCGATCCTCATACCCGTCCAACGGACGGGTTCCGCGGGGCCGTTCCCTCCCTCCATCACTCATTCGGGTGACATGTTCGAGGGACACCTGTCCGAGCCGGACCCCAGACCGGGTCTGGCGGACCCCAGACCGGGTCTGCCGGACCCCAGACCGGGTCTGCCGGACCCCGGACCGAGTCTGCCGAACCGCAGACCAGGGCTACGGCGGACGGACTACAACGCGAACCAGCCCCGCCCCCCGTACCAATGCCCACCACCGCGCAGGTGGTCCACCACCGCGCGCTCGACGCTGTTGCGCCGCGGCAGTTCGTCGAGCGGAAGCTCCGGGTCGCCGAAGACGAAGCCGATCGGCACCGTGTCGTCCGGCGTCGGCTCCTCGCACTCGAGGTGGAAGCGGTCCTGGAAGCGAATGATGTTGGAGTCGGCCGGCAGATACCGCTTGAGCTGCGGGTCGAGCAGCCAGGAGTTGCAGACGGCGACCTCGTGGCGCTCGTCGGGGTAGTGGCGGGCGAAGAACTCCCGGGCCAGGGCGAGTGAACGATCGCACGCGGCCGGGGAGAGAGGGCCGCGGAAGTCGGTGATGTGCAGGCTCACGCACGGGTCGCCGGGGCTCAGGTCCAGACCCGCCGCCGCGACGGCAGCGGCCGTACGCCGCCCCAGCAGCACCCGCTGGAACTGGAGCCGGCCCAGCTGGAACAGCTCGCCGTGGAAGTGCAGGGCTATCCACCAGGGGAACAGCAGTCCTGGGCCGCCGGCCCTTCTGTGGTGCACGGACACATGACGGCCAAGGTCGGCGAGCGTGCGCCGGGAGACGTCCTCGGGGACACCGCGCTCGCGGTGATGGGCGCGGACGTACGGAAGTGCCGCTATGAAGACGTACAGATGGAAACAGCGTCCGAGAGGTCCCGTCGTCACGGGGAACGCGGGCGGCTCCCAGCCCTTTCCTATCTCTCCCATGTCCCGTACGAAGCGGGTGACGCAGCGCGTGAGGAGGGCCATGGCTTCCGGGTCGGCGGCCAACCGGGCGCGCAGCGCGACGAGTTCGTTGATGTGCTCATGGGGAACGGACAGGTCGAGCAGGATGTCGGGCAACGCGTCGGCGTCCGGGAGTGACACTTCCCCCAGGGCAGAACTTTCGCTCTCCAGGTCTCTCAGCCACTCGGCGAGCCTCGCGTCCGCCCGCAGCGCCTTCAGCAGCACCGTTGCCTCCCCCGGCGGCCGTCGTCCGGACCGCTCTCCCTTGGTGAACGTGCACCACGAAGAGTACGTTTCCTCGTAGGAGTAGTGATCCTCATGCGTACGGGCAGTGAACCGATGACAGCGCGCAGTGCTCTGCGGATGCGCTTCTGGCTGAGCGTCTGGGGCCTGATCTGGGCCATCTTCGGGACGGTCGCGTTCGCCCTGGTGGGGCGGCCGGGATGGGCGGCCGCCTGCGGTCTGCTCTGGGTGATCGTCACCGTCGACATGACCATGATCCTGCGGCACATCAGGCAGGGCCCGCACTATCAACCGGGCCGTGACGTCCCGCCGTACGAACCCGTGGACGACCGGTCCCGGTACCGGCCTCCGGAGCGGCGCCGTCCGTCGAGGCCGTCGCACCCCTGAAGCGGCCGGGCGTCGGTCGCCCCTGTCTTACGGCGTGGTGCGCAGGGAGCCGTGCAGGCCCCTGCCGGATGCCGCCGGCGCGAGGTGCCGGGGGCAGAGAGCGCGGGATGCCGGCAGGCCGTGTACGCCCTTGCCGCTGCCTCGCGCGGTACCGCTACGAGTCGAATCGTGCAGCTTTCAGGTACTGCGGCTTCGGGTCGAGTGCCGCCGCCAGTCTGAAATGCCGCTTCGCCTGCTCGGGGCGTCGCTGGCGCTCGTAGGTCCGGGCGAGTGCGAAGTGCGCGAACGCGTTGTCCGGCTCGCGCTCCAGGACGATCGTGAACTCGAGCTCGGCGGGGCGCAGTTGCGCGGCGGCGAAGAAGGCACGCGCGCGCAGCAGCCGGGCCGCGGTGTTCTCCGGATGAGCGGCGATGACAGGGTCGAGCAGCTTCACCGCACCCCGCGGGTCGCGCGCGGCGAGCAGTTGCTCGGCGGCGCGGAAGTCGATGACGTGCGTCTCCGGAGTACGTCCGGTCGATCCGCTGGTCTCGGGCACGGCAGAGTCCTTCCCTCGCTGCAGGGGTTCAACGCCCCTCCCGAGGGGCGCTATTCCTGGGGCTGCCGGGCTCTGCGCACCAGATCGGCCCATACGTCCCGCACCCGCCGCTCCAGTTCCTCCAGCGGTACGTCGTTGTCGATGACGATGTCCGCGATCGCCAGGCGCTTGTCGCGCGAGGCCTGGGCGGCCATGCGGGCGCGGGCGTCCTCCTCGGTCATGCCACGCAGGCGGACGAGGCGGTCGAGCTGGGTCTCGGGGCGGGCGTCGACGACGATCACGAGGTCGTACAGCGCGGCCAGACCGTTCTCCGCGAGCAGCGGCACGTCGTGGACGACGACGGCGTCCTCGGGAGCGGCGTCCTCCAGTGCGCGCGAGCGGGCGCCGACCAGCGGGTGCACGATCGAGTTCAGGACGGCGAGCCTCTGCGGGTCGGCGAAGACGATCGAGCCGAGCTTCGGCCGGTCCAGGCTGCCGTCCGGGGCGAGCACGTCCCCGCCGAAGGCGTCGACCACCGCCGCCAGCCCGGGAGTCCCGGGCGCGACGACCTCTCGCGCGATCCTGTCCGCGTCGATCAGCACCGCGCCGTGCTCGACGAGCAGCCGCGACACTTCGCTCTTGCCGGCGCCGATACCACCGGTCAAACCCACCTTCAGCATGCCTCGCAGCTTAGGGCCTGCCACTGACAGACCCTCCGCCCGGGAGCCGGGAGGAGGGGTCAGGCGTCGCCTTCGCGCTCCGCCAGGAATCGCTCGAACTCCTGGCCGATCTCGTCCGCCGAGGGGATGTCCACCGGTTCCGCGAGCATGTTGCCGCGGGTTTCGGCACCCGCGGCGGCGTCGTACTGGTGCTCGAGGCCCTGGACCAGCGCGACGAGTTCCTCGTCGCCCTCCTGGATCTGCCGGTCGATCTCGGTCTGGGTGCGGTGCGCCTCGGTCCGCAGGGCGTGCGCTATCCCGGGAAGCACCAGTCCGGTCCCGGCCGTGATGGACTCAAGGACGGTCAGTGCCGCGTCCGGGTACGGGGAGCGCGCGATGTAGTGGGGCACGTGGGCGGCGACACCGAGCACGTCGTGGCCGGCCTCCATGAGGCGGTACTCCACGAGGGACTCGGCGCTTCCGGGGACCTGCGCCTCGTCGAAGGGGCTGCGGTGGCCGGGCACCAGGTCGGTGCGGTTGCCGTGCGGGGTGAGGCCCACGGGGCGCGTGTGCGGGACGCCCATGGGGATGCCGTGGAAGTTCACGCAGAGGCGGACGCCGAGCCGTTCCACGATCTGCTGGACGGCGGCGGCGAAGCGCTCCCACTCGGTGTCCGGTTCGGGTCCCGAGAGCAGCAGGAAGGGCGCGCCGGTGGCGTCCTGCACGAGCCGTACCTCAAGGGTCGGCTCCTCGTACTCGGTCCAGCGGTCACGCTTGAACGTCAGCAGCGGACGTCGGGCACGGTAGTCCACGAGCCGGTCGTGGTCGAAGCGGGCCACGACCTGGTGGGGCAGCGAGTCGAGCACCCGGTCGACGATCTGGTCACCGGTCTCGCCCGCGTCGATGTATCCGTCGAAGTGGTAGAGCATGACAAGACCGGCCGACTCCTGGGCGAGTGCCATGTCGACCACGGCCAGGCCCTTCGGCTCCCATGCGTACAAACCCTGCGGATCAAGCACTGTGACCGCTCCTCCTCGTGTTCGTACTGCACAACGTGGCACGGAGCACGGACATTCCCGTCCCGTGCTCCGCACCACTGTCCCGTGCCTTGTCAGCCTGCACGAGGGGCCGGCAGGAGTTCCGCGGCTGGTGACGGCACCGTCGGCGGGCCGCCACTAGCACAGCACACGTGTGTTACGAGGACAGCACGCGCGCGTGGAGCGCGGTGACGGCGTTGCGGGCGGACGTGAAGGCGCCGTGCTGCCAAGCGTCGGCGTAGCTCAGCCAGTCGCCCGCGAAGTAGACCCGCCCGGTGGGCCGGTTCAGCGGCTTGTAGCGGGGGTCGTCGGGTCCGCCGGGGGTGTTGTGCCAGGCGGCTTCCAGATGTGGCGTCTGACGCCAGTGCTGGGAGAAGGACGAGTCGAGTTCGGTGCGGTACTTCTCGCCGTAGATCTTCACGCCGACGGCCACCGCGCGCCGCTCGCGCTCCTCGGGAGTGAGTTTCGCGTACGCGTCGGCGTCGGAGCCGTAGTTGTAGTAGCCGATCATGACCCCCCGCCGGCCGTGGAAGCCGTACGAGGGATGCCAGATGTGGGTGACGTCCTGGTCGGTCTCGGTGATGCCGCCGTAGATCCGGTGATCGAGCTCCCACCAGCGCGACCGGTATTCGAGGCCGATCTTGCCGGCGGACTGCGGGGTGATCGCCTCCAGGGCGCTCTGGACGCCGGAGCCGAGGTTGTGCGGGATCCTGGCGAGGATGTTGGGCGGCAGGGCTCCGATGCAGAAGTCGGCGTCCAGGGTCCTGGTGCGCCCGCCCTGGGTGTACAAGACGGTGACGCCGCTCCCCTTGTCGGTGATCCGGGTGACCGCCGCTCCGGTACGGATGCGGTGGGCCCCGATCGCCCTGGTGAGCGCCTTGGGTATCTGGTCCATGCCGCCCACCGGCTGGAACATCAGCATCGCCTGGTCGAACTCGAACTCGAAGGAGAAGTAGCGGCCGACGCCGGAGGCGAAGACCTCGGAGGCGCTCGGAACGTCGCCGAGAAGCACGCCCGGGGTTCCGGCGGCGGCGGGGACGGTGGTGTAGCCGCGGCGCGGACCGCCCTCATAGGTGAGCTTGTCGCCGAGTTCGCCGAAGTCCTTGAGGAACTCGATGAGCCTCTCCTGGTCGACGGCGGTCAGTTCCTTGTCCAGGGCGCCCTTGTCAGTGGCCTTGGCCAGCAACTCGGAGACGTATCCGTAGACATCGGCCTTCGCGGTCCGATGGCGCATCGGCTTGGTCATGCCGGCCGACTCGTTGTACATGTATGCGTCCGCGTTCGTGTTCGTGAACACTTCGACGGGGACGCCGAGTTCCCTGCAGTAGTCGAGGGTGACCATCCACTGCGGGAGGCGGGCCGGACCGGCGTTCATGTACTGGCCCTCGCTGAACCGGGCCGTCTGCGTGTTGCCGTACAGGTCGGTGGTCGAATCACCGCCGCGTACCGTGAAGTTGCGGCCGCCGGTCCGGTCTCTGGCCTCCAGGACCGTACAGTCGTAGCCCGCCTTGCCGAGCTCGTACGCGGAGGCGAGACCCGCGATGCCGCCGCCTACGATCACGACCTTCGCGGCACCCCTCCCGGTGAGCGTGAAATCGCCCGACTTCGGTGCGCGGAAGGACTGTTCACGCTGGGCGGCCTGCGCGGTGGGCGCGAGGCCGAGGGCCCCCATGGTGGCGAACATCGCGCCCGCGCCGCCGGTCAGACCGACCGTCCGCAAGAACGCCCGCCGGCTCGCCGCTGTCGATCGCTCGTGTGCTGCCATGCCTTCGACTCCCCTCACGATCTTGATTGACCCGGGGATCCTGGCAACGGCCCGTTACAGCCTCACAGCTACTCGTGTATCCACCACGTTTCCCTCCCCGCACACCGGCCCGGCCCGGACCCCGACGCGGAACCGCGACCTCCAACGTTCACATGGGAACCCGAAGTTCATGTACAAGAACATTTTCTTGCGAACCGGCGGCACGGCACTCACCAACATCGCGGTGCCTCCCTGACCTGCCCCACGAAGCGGCGGCTCCCTGACCCTCCCCAGGAAAGGACCCCACACGAAAGTGGGCCCGCACCGAATCGGTGCGGGCCCACTTCTTTCAGCTACTTGCTAGCGGTGAGCTTTCAGCTCTGGCCGCCGGCGAGCTTCTCGCGGAGGGCGGCGAGCGCCTCGTCCGACGCCAGGGCGCCGGAGTTGTCGTCCGACTCCGAGGAGTAGGAACCGCCACCGGAGGCGGCCGGAGCCGCGCTCGTGGAGGTGGCACCCTCGGCCTCGGCCTGCGCGTCGGCCTCGCGGGACTTGATGACCTGAGCCTGGTGCTGCTCGAAGCGCTGCTGCGCCTCGGCGTACTGGTGCTCCCACGCCTCGCGCTGGGTCTCGTAGCCCTCGAGCCAGTCGTTGGTCTCGGGGTCGAAGCCCTCGGGGTAGATGTAGTTCCCCTGGTCGTCGTACGACGCGGCCATGCCGTACAGCGTCGGGTCGAACTCGACCGAGGCCGGGTCGGCACCGAAGGACTCGTTGGCCTGCTTCAGCGAGAGGCTGATGCGGCGGCGCTCGAGGTCGATGTCGATGACCTTGACGAAGATCTCGTCGTTGACCTGGACAACCTGCTCCGGGATCTCCACGTGGCGCTCGGCCAGCTCGGAGATGTGGACCAGACCCTCGATGCCCTCGTCCACACGGACGAACGCACCGAACGGAACGAGCTTCGTGACCTTACCCGGGACGACCTGACCGATCTGGTGCGTACGGGCGAACTGCTGCCACGGGTCTTCCTGCGTCGCCTTGAGCGACAGGGAGACGCGCTCGCGGTCCATGTCGACGTCGAGGACCTCGACGGTGACTTCCTGGCCGACCTCGACAACCTCGGAGGGGTGGTCGATGTGCTTCCAGGAGAGCTCGGAGACGTGCACCAGACCGTCGACGCCACCCAGGTCCACGAAGGCACCGAAGTTGACGATCGAGGAGACGACGCCGGAGCGGACCTGACCCTTCTGGAGGGTGGTGAGGAACGTCTGGCGAACCTCGGACTGGGTCTGCTCCAGCCAGGCGCGGCGGGACAGGACCACGTTGTTGCGGTTCTTGTCCAGCTCGATGATCTTGGCCTCGAGCTCCTTGCCCACGTAGGGCTGGAGGTCGCGGACACGGCGCATCTCGACGAGAGAAGCCGGCAGGAAGCCACGGAGGCCGATGTCGAGGATGAGACCACCCTTGACGACCTCGATGACGGTGCCGGTGACGATGCCGTCCTCTTCCTTGATCTTCTCGATGGTGCCCCAGGCGCGCTCGTACTGGGCACGCTTCTTCGAGAGGATCAGGCGGCCTTCCTTGTCCTCCTTCTGGAGAACAAGGGCTTCGATCTCGTCGCCGACCTTGACGACCTCGTTCGGGTCGACGTCGTGCTTGATCGAGAGCTCGCGGCTCGGGATGACACCTTCGGTCTTGTAACCGATGTCGAGCAGGACCTCGTCCCGGTCGACCTTCACGATGACGCCGTCGACGATGTCGCCGTCGTTGAAGTACTTGATCGTCTCGTCGATCGCGGCGAGGAATGCTTCCTCGTTACCGATGTCGTTGACCGCTACCTGCGGCGTGGTAGAGGTGGTCTCGGTGCTGCTCGTCATGTGGGAAAGGGCTCCGGTACGGACAGTGAGTCGTAGGTACTGCTTACGCCGGGAGCCCGTTTCGCTCTGTAGAAGGCCGGACAGCCAAGGAAGCGCCCCGACAAAAGCCGGAGGCGCCTCGAAAACCGAGGGGACATACATACAGATGCGAGCGCAGCCTGCTACGTCTGAGGAGCGCAGGCCCGCAGCGCAACTTGTAGCATACGGGGGCAGCCGGGCAGGGTCAATGCGCGAAGGCGCACACCCGGGGCGGATCGCCGCAATCCCGGCACAAGACCTGTCTCACAAGGCCACGCGGGCAGTAGAACGCCTCTTTCGTGACACGCCCGAGACGGGTTGGACGGAAGAGTACGACGAGGGAGCCGATCATCCAAGAGCCCGAACCCATCGAACCGGAAGCCACCCGACGTGATGCGGACCTCATCGAGAGTTCCCGGGCGAATCGGGGCTGGTGGGACCGGAACGCGGACGAGTACCAGATCGAACACGGCACGTTCCTCGGCGACGACCGATTCGTGTGGTGCCCCGAGGGCCTCGACGAGGTGGAGGCCGAGCTGCTCGGCCCTCCGGAGGACCTCAAGGACAAGGACGTCCTGGAGATCGGCGCCGGCGCGGCACAGTGCTCGCGCTGGCTGGCCGGGCAGGGCGCGCGTCCGGTGGCCCTGGACCTCTCCCACCGCCAGCTCCAGCACGCCCTGCGCATCGGGGGCGCCGTGCCCCTGGTGGAGGCGGACGCGAGCGCGCTGCCGTTCGCTGACGGCTCCTTCGACCTCGCGTGCTCGGCGTACGGCGCGCTGCCGTTCATCGCCGACCCGGTGCTGGTGCTGCGGGAGGTGCACCGGGTGCTGCGTCCGGGCGGCCGTTTCGTCTTCTCCGTCACGCACCCGGTCCGCTGGGCCTTCCCGGACGAGCCGGGCCCCGAGGGCCTGACGGTGTCCGCGTCCTACTTCGACCGCACCCCGTACGTGGAGCAGGACGAAGACGGCCGCGCGGTCTACGTCGAGCACCACAGGACGGTCGGCGACCGGGTGCGCGACGTGGTGGCGGGCGGCTTCCGCCTGGTCGACATCGTCGAGCCGGAGTGGCCCGCCTGGAACACCCAGGAGTGGGGCGGCTGGTCCCCGCTGCGCGGGAACCTCATTCCGGGCACGGCGATCTTCGTGTGCGAACGGGACTGACGTACGGGACACGCAAGATCAAGGTGCGCGTTGCACGCGCGTGCAGGTTGCGCACGAAGGGGAGCCGAACCGGCTCCCCTTCGTGCGTCTTGGTGCGTCCTCGTGTGTCGCGGTGTGTCCCACGCGCGTGGAGGCTGTGCCGGACTTCGTACGCGGCCGGTTCGGCGCTCGTACGAGACTGGGGGCGTGATCCGTTACGAAGCCCTGGACGTACTGCCCGTACGTGGCGCCCTGCCCGCTGTGGACGATGCCCTGGAGGGGCACGGCAGCGCGGTGCTGGTGGCTCCGCCCGGCACCGGCAAGACGACGCTGGTGCCGCTGGCCCTGGCGGGTCTCCTGGACGACGGGCGCCCGGCACGCCGGGTGGTGGTGGCCGAGCCGCGGCGGATCGCGGCCCGGGCGGCCGCCCGGCGGATGGCGTGGCTCCTCGGCGAGCAGGTCGGCCGGAACGTCGGATTCACGGTGCGCGGGGAGCGGGTGGTCGGCCCCCGCGCGCGCGTGGAGGTCGTCACGACCGGGGTCCTGCTCCAGCGGTTGCAGCGGGACCAGGAGCTGACGGGCGTCGACGTGGTCGTGCTCGACGAATGTCACGAGCGGCATCTGGACGCCGACACGGTGGCCGCGTTCCTGCTGGACGTGCGGGCCGCGCTCCGTCCCGAGCTGAGGCTGGTCGCCGCGTCCGCGACGACGGACGCCGGAGGCTGGGCGCGGCTGCTGGGCGACGCGCCGGTCGTCGAGGCGGAGGGTGTCTCGTATCCGGTCGAGACGGTGTGGGCGCCGCCCGCGCGCCCCGTACGGCCGCCGCACGGGATGCGGGTGGACCCGGCGCTGCTCACGCATGTGGCGTCCACGGTGCGGCGGGCGCTGGCCGAGCGCTCGGGTGATGTCCTGTGCTTCCTTCCCGGGGTCGGGGAGATCGCGCGGGTCGCCGGGCAGCTGGGCGGTCTCGGGGACATCGATGTGCTGCAGGTGCACGGGCGGGCTCCGGCAGCCGTGCAGGACGCGGTGCTCACGGCCGGCGTGCGGCGCCGGGTGGTCCTCGCGACCTCGGTGGCCGAGTCGTCGCTGACGGTTCCGGGGGTGCGGGTGGTCGTGGACTCCGGGCTGGCGCGGGAGCCGCGGGTGGACCACGCGCGCGGGCTGAGCGCGCTGGCGACCGTACGGGCCTCGCAGGCGGCCGGACGGCAGCGGGCGGGGCGGGCCGGGCGTGAGGCGCCGGGCGCGGTGTACCGGTGCTGGGCGGAGGCGGAGGACGGCCGTCTGACGCGGTTCCCGGCCCCCGAGATCAAAGTGGCCGACCTGACGGCGTTCGCCCTCCAGGCGGCGTGCTGGGGCGATCCGGAGGCGACGGGGCTGGCTCTGCTGGATCCGCCGCCGGGCGGGGCGATGGCGGCGGCGCGGGCCGTCCTGTCGGCCGTGGGCGCGGTCGACGGCTCGGGGCGGGCCACGGAACGCGGTGTGCGCATGTCCCGTCTGGGCCTGCACCCGAGGCTGGCGCGGGCGCTGCTGGACGCGACCCCGGTGGTGGGCGTGGCGCGGGCCGCCGACGTGGTCGCGCTGCTGAGCGAGGAGCCCCCGCGCGAGTACGGCGACGACCTGGCCGCCGCCTGGCGCACCGCCCGGCGCGGGGGCGACGCCTACGCGGCCCGCTGGCGCACCGAGTCCCGCCGGCTGCGTTCCGCGGCGGCCGGCGCCGGGCCCGCGCCCGGCGACGCGTCCTCCCCCGGTTCTCCCTCCGCTCCGGAGGCGCGCGACGAGGGGCCGGGTCATCACCGGGGCGACCGTGACGGCACCCCCGCCGACAACGGGGCGCGGGCGGAGCCCGGGGACGACCGGGTCGTCGGGCTCGTCGCCGCGCTGGCGTTCCCCGAGCGGGTCGCGCACGTGCAGGGCGGCTCCCACCTCATGGTCAACGGGACCCGCGCGGACGCCGGTGAGGGCTCCGTCCTGCGCGGTGCTCCCTGGCTCGCGGTCGCCGTCGCGGATCGTCCAGTCGGCAGGGGGCACGCGCGCGTGAGGCTCGCGGCGGTGATCGACGAGCGGACGGCACGGCGGGCCGCCGCCGGCCTGTACTCCGAGGGCGACGAGGTCCACTGGGCCGAGGGCGATGTCGTGGCGCGGCGGGTGGAGCGGCTGGGGGCGGTGGAGCTGGCCGTGCGGCCGTTGCGGAACGCGGACCCCGGGCTCGTCAGGGAAGCGCTGCTCGAAGGGCTGCGGGAGGAGGGCTTCGGTCTGCTGCGGTGGTCGCCGGACGCGGGGGTGCTGCGGCAGCGGCTCGCGTTCCTGCACCGGCGGCTCGGAGACCCGTGGCCGGACGTCTCAGACGAAGTGCTGCACGCGCGTGTGGCGGAGTGGCTGGAGCCGGAGCTGAGCCGGGCCCGGCGGCGGGCGGACCTGGCGCGGATCGAGGCCGGGCAGGCGCTGAACCGGCTGCGGCCCTGGGCGACGGGGGAGGCAGCCCGGCTCGACGAGCTCGCGCCCGAGCGGATCGAGGTGCCGAGCGGGTCGAGGATCCGCGTCGACTACGCCGACCCCGCGCAGCCGGTGCTCGCCGTGAAGCTGCAGGAGATGTTCGGGCTGCACGCCTCGCCCGCGGTCGCCGGTGTGCCCGTACTCGTGCATCTCCTCTCCCCGGCCGGGCGGCCGGCCGCGGTCACCGCCGATCTCGCGTCCTTCTGGAAGGACGGCTACAAGGGCGTACGGGCCGAGCTGCGCGGCCGGTACCCCAAGCATCCGTGGCCCGAGGACCCGGCGACCGCCGAGCCGACGCGGTACACGAACGCGCGGCTCAGGCGTTGACGGGCTCGGGGTCGGCCGCCGGGGCGGGTGCGGGATCGCCCGGCCTGCGGCCGCGGGCCTCCAGGTACAGCGAGAGGGACAGCAGGGCCGCGCCCAGGAGCAGGAAGCCCCAGGGGAGGTAGGAGGTCATCATCAGGACGAGGGTGCGGTTCGACTTGACGAGGTCGACGGTGTGCCTGATGTAGTCCTCGCGCATCTTCACGTGCCCGGAGAAGGCGGTCACCTTGTCCCGGTCGCCCAGGAGTGTCCCGCCGCGGAGTTCCTCCTTGTGGATCTCCTCGCCGTAGACGGGTGCTCCGGTGACCGGTTCGACCCAGAACTTGCGGACGGTGGTGTACCAGCGGGTGGTGCCGGTCTTGGCGAGGGACTCCGGGGTGACGCCCTGGACGGGCATGACCTTGGGGAACTTCACCTTCGTCCAGGGGATGGTCTGCTCGAAGTAGTAGACCTTGACACCCCGGAAGGTCCGGGTGCCCCGGTAGTGGATGGGCGCCGAGGTGCGGGTCTGCGCGTCGAAGTACTCGTAGTCCCGTTTCTCGGTCCGGAAGGGCCATTTGAACTCGATGCCCCCGCGGTTGACGGGGTCGCCGTCGACGGACTCGCCGGTGGCGTGGACGGGTTCCTGGCTGTGGGCGTCGAAGATGTAGCGCTCGGGGAGCTTGGAGACCATCTTCCCGTCGGGGCCCTGGACATAGGAGAGGGAGTCCCAGACGACGACGTCACGGCCCGCGGTCCGCTCGATCCGGTCGGAGGCCTCGACGTTGCCCTTCAGGGTCTGCACGATGGTGACCTTGGAGACCTTCTTGGCCTTCATGGTGCCGTAGTCGAGGAGGGTCGCGTCCTTCGCCTCCAGAACCATGTCCTGGTACTGGTCGGCGGGGATCTTGGCCAGGCGCGGGAAGGCGTACCAGCGCAGCAGCGGGGACAGCGCCGCGAAGAACACGGCGAGCGCGAGCAGGATCAGGCTTGCCTTGCGGCGCATCTCGACGGCCCTCCCGGTGCGTGCGTCAGGGGTGCTTGGGGACGGTGGTGAGCATCGGCTTCGGCGAGGTGTGTCCGGCCGGCGAGCCCATCGCCGTGATGGTCAGGACCAGCGCGAGTGCCACGGCGAGACCGGTCGCGGCGGCGATGAGGGCACGCATGCGGGCCTCCCGAGGGCCAGGAGCTGATACATCGTCAGGTCCGGCACCGTAGCAACGGCGAGGCGAGATGAGAACACGTCGCACACACAACGGATCAGGGCGCCCCCGCGGCGTGAGCCGGGAGGGCGCCCTGGAGGCGAGCTGTGCCGCGCGGTGGCGGCTCCGTTCTAGGAGGCGGTGGGAGAGGCCGTGGGAGTGGCGGTGTCAGGAGCGGCGGCGACCGTCAGTTCGATGGTGAGGGTGGCTCCGCCGATGGTGGTGATGCGGAGCAGGAAGGTGCCGGTGGTGTCGTCGGCGTACAGCTTCGGCAGCTTGAGCAGGCCGTCGGCGTCGGTGGTCAGGGCGGTGAGGGTGCGTACGGTCTTGCCGTCCGCGTCCTTGAAGTAGGGGCCCTTGTCGTTCTCGCCTGTGTCGTCGGCGGACTTGATCAGGGTCGCGGTGGCGGCGACCTTGCCCGCGGCGGCGCCCTGGTAGGTGGCCTTCACCTCGATCTGGTCGGCGAACTCGCCGCCCGGCACGCAGGTCGGCGCGGTGTCGGTGGTGCGGGCCAGGGTGTCGGCCTGGCGGGCGGTGACGGTCGCCGTGTAGTCGAGGCCGGCCATGACGCGGCCCACGACGGTGACGCGGACCGTGAAGTCGCCCGTCTTCTCACCCGCCACGAGCGCGGGCGCGGTGGCCGTGCCGAGCCCGTTGGTGAGCTGTGTGGCGACGCTCTCGCCGCCGGTGAAGGTGGCGTCGGTGTCGCCGACGATGGTGAACCGCACCCGGACCTTCGCCACGGCCTTGCCGGCCTTGTCCTCGGTCCGTACCGCGATCTTCTGCGTGAACGTGTCGCCGGCTGTCGCCGTGGGGTGCCCGGCGCCCATGTTCGTCAGGTGGTCCACCGTCTGGGTGGGCGTCGGCGTGGTGGTGGGCGGGCTCGTCGGCGGCGTGACGGGCGGGGTCGGGGTGGCGGGCGGCTTCGGGGCGGGGCTCGTCGGACCGCCGCCCGGGCGGGGGCTGCTCGGCGGGGACGGCTGCGGCGGGGTGGGAGTGGGGCTCGGCGAGGCGGGTTCGTCGCTGTGGTGCGAGGGCAGCGTGCCCGTGCCGTCCGGTACCTCGTGCGTGCCCTTGCGGTAGTACTCCAGCCACGACAGGACGGTGTTGAGGTACGCCGTCGAGTTGTTGTAGCTGAGGATCGCGGCGTTCATCTGCGCCTGGACCGACATGTCGTGGCCGAAGCGGCACAGGTAGTGCCCGGCGGCCAGCGCCGCGTCGTAGACGTTGTTGGGGTCCTTCTTGCCGTCGCCGTTGCCGTCGCGGCCCGCCCACGCCCAGGTGGAGGGGATGAACTGCATGGGACCGACCGCCCGGTCGTAGGTGCTGTCGCCGTCGAACGCGCCGTTGTCGGTGTCCGTGATGCTGGCGAAGCCGTTGCCGTTCAGGACCGGGCCGAGGATCGGCGAGAGGGTGGTGCCGCTCGCGTCGACGCGGCCGCCGCGTGCCTGGCCCGACTCGACCTTGCCGATCGCGGCCAGGAGCTGCCAGGGCAGGTTGCAGGTGGGCTTGGACTCGTGCAGCGACGCCTCGGCCTGCTTGTAGGCGGCCAGCACGGTCGCCGGGATGCCCGCCTCGGCGGCGCCCGTGGCGGCGGGCGTGCCGCCTCCCGCGCTCGCGCTCGGTTCGGGGTTCGGGCTCTGCAGCGGCGGAAGGTCCGTGTAGTAGCGCGAGTTGCCGGTCGCGGTGCCGTCGCCGCCCGCGTCGTTCGCGCCCTGGCCGACGTCGGCGCCCGCCGACTGTCTGCCGTGGTCGTCGGTCGTCACTCCCGGGGCCTGGGAGGCGGACAGAGCCGCGACCGCGGCCGCGGCCACAGCGGTGGTTGCCGCGCTCTTGCGCAGCCTCCTGCCGAATTGCGCCGCCATTGAGTGAACCCCTCCCACGGACGACCGGCCCAGCCTGCCGTCTCTCAGAACCCTGTGCGCTTCCGCCGTTTCCGGCCGTGCTCCCCAGCACGGCGACCCAGGTGACCCTACGACAACTTCCGTTGCCCGGGGAGCCGTTCGCGCCCGATATTCACCAGTTGGCCATGTGACGTCGTCCCGCATACTGGCCGTCAGTGATCAACAGGCCGGACATAGCCGGTCACCAGTAGCCGCAGGGGGACGTTTTGCCCTTCACCCTCAGTCACGCGGCCGCCGTCCTGCCCGCCGTACGCGGGGACGGAAGCGGTCGCGGCCGATTGATTCCCGCCGTTCTCGTGGCGGGTTCCTTCGCTCCCGACATGACCTACTACGCGGCGAGCGTAGTGCCCGGGGCGATGGAGTTCGGCACCTTCACCCACTCGTTCGCCGGGGTGTTCACCGTCGATGTGCTTATCGCATGGATATTGGTGGGCGCCTGGCTGATGCTGCGCGAACCGCTGGTGGCGCTGGTGCCCGCGGCACGACAGGGGCGCACGGCGCGGCTCTTGCGCTGCGGAGCCGCGCGCGAGCCGGTGCGCGCGCCGGTGGTCCTGTGGTGGTACGTCTCCGCGGTGCTCGGCGCGCTGACGCATGTGGTGTGGGACGCGTTCACCCATCACGACCGGTGGGGGGTGCGACTCTTCCCCGTCCTCGGGCGGAACCTCGCGGGCTCGCCGCTCTACTGGTATGTCCAGTACGGCAGTTCGGCGGTGGCGGCCGTCGTGATCGTCGCCTTCGTGGTGCTCGCCCTGCGCCGCACGCCCTACGGTCCGGCCGTCGGGGTGCCCGTCCTGTCCACCGCCGACCGGTGGCTGGCCGCCGCGGTGATCGGCGGCCTCGCCCTGGCCGCAGCGGTGCAGCGGGCGGTGCGCTGGTGGGCGTACTGGGGATCCATCGCGAAGCCGTGGGAACTCATTCCGTCGCTGTGCTTCGGCGGGGGCGCGGGCCTGGTCCTCGGCCTCGGCCTGTATGTCACGGCGGTCAGGCTGTGGCGTCCCGCTCCGGCTCGTCCAGGCCCGGCTCGTCCCGGCCCGGCGGCGGCCCGTACGGAGCCGAGCCGCCCGGCGCCTCGCTGACCGCGGTACCGGTGGCAAGGCTCCGGAGCAGGCAGCGTCCGTGGCCGAGGCCCCGGTGCACCGCTCGGGCGACTCGTTCGACGACGCGGGCGGCGTACGGCATCGTCGGATGGTCGTACGACAGGACGATGACGCGGTAGCTGCGGGCGGGGCCGGTGAAGGCGCCGATCCAGTGGACGCGCCCGCCGTTCGCGGCCCGGGGCAGCCGGCCGGTCGAGATGTGCGCCTTCACACCGCGCGGCGGGGCGGAGGGCACGGGCCGCCGCCGGTCGCCGCGGACCCCGGTGAGCAGCCGCAGGCCGTGCGCACGGGTCCTCAGGAACGCGTGGGCGCCGGTGAGCACCGCCGGCAGCCGCATCCGGTCGCCGGCCGTGGTGCGGGTCGGGCGGCCTGTCCTGTTGTCGCGCACCGCCATCAGGCCGGTGCCGCCGCGTGCCGAGAGCGCCGCCTCCAGGTCGTGGGACATCCGGGCCGCGAGGTCCTCGTCGGGGGAGGAACGGCAGGGCTCGGGCAGCTGGGCGGTGCCCGCTTCGGCGGCGACGGCGGGTATCGGCGCGAGCAGCACCGGGACGACGGCTGCGGTCACCGTCACGGTCGCGACCACGACGGTCGTGGCCATGACCGTACGGCAGTGGAGCGTGCGTATACCCATGCCCGCATCCTTACGGCACCTTCCGGCCCCCGGCGCTCTGTGAGAGCCACGCGAGTGACAGCCCTCCGGGCATGGGTGGACCCCGCCGAATCCGCGGAATCCGCGGGGAACAGCGGGGGGCAACGGGCCCGCGAAGCCCGCAGGAAGCGCGGGGCGCAGATCCGACGCGCCCGAAGACGTCAAGCGTGCGGCCAGAGTCACCCCGGAGTCGCTCGGCGCCGTCCGGCATGGCCCCGGCGGGTGCCCGAAGTCGCCCGTCATGCGGCCGACGCGCGCCGGAGTCACCCAGATACGGCCGGGCTGGGCCCGAAGTCGCCCGGCAACAGCCGGAGTCGTCCGGCGTACGGGCCCGCCGCGGCCGGAGTCACCTGCACACGGCCGGCGTGGGCCCGGAGTCGCCCGGTGCGCGGGCGTCGTCCGGCACGCGCCCGCAGTCCTCCGGTGTGCGGGCCCGGTACCTCGTGGTGCTGGGCCCGCGTTCCTCGGCCGAAAGCGGCCCCGGTGCTAGTGCGCCGCCGACTCCCAGTCCGGGCCCGAGCCGACGGAGACGTCCAGCGGGACCTGGAGCTGGACGGCGGACGTCATCTCGTGGCGCAGCAGTTCCTCGGTCCTGGCGTGCTCGCCCGGGGCGATCTCCAGGACGATTTCGTCATGGACCTGGAGAAGCATGCGGGAGCTGAGGTTCGCCTCGCGCAGCGCCCGGTCCACGTTGAGCATCGCGATCTTGACGATGTCGGCGGCCGTGCCCTGGATGGGCGCGTTGAGGGCCATGCGCTCGGCCGCCTCGCGGCGCTGCCGGTTGTCGCTGTTGAGGTCCGGCAGATAGCGGCGGCGTCCGAAGAGCGTCGCGGTGTAGCCCGTGGCCCGGGCCTCGTCGACCGCCCGGCGCAGATAGTCCCGCACCCCGCCGAAGCGCTCGAAATACGTGTCCATCAGCGCACGGGCCTCGCCCGCCTCGATGTTCAGCTGCTGGGAGAGACCGAACGCCGACAGCCCGTAGGCGAGGCCGTACGACATCGCCTTGATCTTGCGGCGCATCTCGGCGTCGACCGCGGACCGCTCCACGGAGAACACCTGGGAGGCGACGGTGGTGTGCAGGTCCTCGCCGGAGGTGAACGCCTCCAACAGGCCCTCGTCCTCGGACAGATGGGCCATCACCCGCAGCTCGATCTGGCTGTAGTCCGCGGTCATGAGGGACTCGAAGCCCTCACCGACCACGAAGCCACGGCGGATCGCGCGTCCCTCGTCGGTACGGACCGGGATGTTCTGCAGGTTCGGATCGGTCGACGACAGCCGGCCCGTCGCCGCCACCGTCTGGTTGTAAGTGGTGTGGATACGGCCGTCCGCGGCGATCGACTTGATCAGGCCCTCGACCGTGACGCGCAGCTTCGCCTGCTCACGGTGGCGGAGCATGATCACGGGCAGTTCGTTCTCGGTCTGCGCCGCCAGCCAGGCCAAGGCGTCCGCGTCCGTCGTGTAGCCCGTCTTGGTCTTCTTCGTCTTCGGCAGGGCAAGCTCACCGAAGAGGACTTCCTGGAGCTGCTTGGGCGAGCCGAGGTTGAACTCGTGCCCGGCGGCCGCGTGCGCCTCCTTCACGGCCTGCTGCACAGCCCCGGCGAACATCTGCTCCATGGCCTCCAGATGCGCCCGCTCCGCCGCGATGCCGTGCCGCTCCAGGCGGGCCAGCAGACTGGACGTGGGCAGCTCCATGTCGCGCAGCAGATCCGCCGCGCCGACCTCCTGGAGCTTCTCCCCGAACGCCTCGCCCAGGTCGAGGA
The DNA here is from genome assembly GCF_055567635.1 of Streptomyces sp. NPDC026500. Taxonomy (NCBI): domain Bacteria; kingdom Bacillati; phylum Actinomycetota; class Actinomycetes; order Kitasatosporales; family Streptomycetaceae; genus Streptomyces; species Streptomyces sp. NPDC026500. The sequence goes on from NZ_JBVHQB010000008.1 coordinate 155,991, forward strand.
TCGTGCGGGCCTGCGCCATCAGCGCGTCGGCCTCGGCCTGCTCGTCCGTACCGAAGGCGAGCTGGCCGTCGGCCGCGGCGGCGGGTCCGAGCTCCCGGCCGAGGTACTCCAGCGAGAGCGCGTCCAGCGCGAAGGAGCGGCGGCCCGGCTTGACCAGGTAGGCGGCGAGCGCGGTGTCCATGCTCACACCCTCGATGGTCCAGCCGTGCTCGGCGAAGACCCGCATCGCACCCTTGGCGTTGTGCATGACCTTGGGCTTCCCGGGGTCGGCGAGCCACGCGGCGAACGCGTTCTCGTCGGACTCGTCCAGCTGGGACGGGTCGAACCAGCCGGCCGCCCCCGCACCGGCCGCGAGCGCCACCTCGGCGACGGACCCCGTGCCCAGCGCCCACGAGTCGACCGTGGACATGCCCAGAACCGCCGTGCCGTGCTCGGCGAGCCACGGCTTCAGCTCGCCCGCGCCCAGCACCACGCCGTCGATCTCGACGCCCTCGACGACGGGCCGCGCCTCCTCGGCCTCCCCCGCCCCCGGATCCACGGCCAGAAGCCGCTCCCGCAGCGAGGGGTTACGGATCTCCAGAGTGTCCAGGACCATCGCGAGGGCCGTACGGTCGTACGCGGCGCGCTCCAGGTCGGCCACCGTCCGGGGCAGCTCGACGTCCTTGACCATCTCCGTGAGACGGCGGTTGAGCTTCACCGCCTCCAGGTGGTCGCGCAGGTTCTGCCCGGCCTTGCCCTTGACCTCGTCGACCCGCTCGACCAGCTCCGCGAACGAACCGAACTGGTTGATCCACTTCGCGGCCGTCTTCTCGCCGACACCGGGAATGCCCGGCAGGTTGTCCGACGGGTCACCGCGCAGCGCCGCGAAATCGGGGTACTGCGCCGGCGTCAGCCCGTACTTCTCGAAGACTTTCTCCGGAGTGAACCGGGTCAGCTCGGAGACACCCTTCGTCGGGTACAGCACCGTCGTGTGCTCGGACACCAGCTGGAAGGAGTCACGGTCGCCCGTGACGATCAGCACCTCGAAGCCCTCGGCCTCGGCCTGTGTGGCGAGCGTCGCGATGATGTCGTCGGCCTCGAAACCGTCCACCGCGAACCGCTGCGCGTGCATCGCGTCCAGCACCTCGCCGATCAGCTCGACCTGCCCCTTGAACTCGTCCGGGGTCTTCGACCTGTTCGCCTTGTACTCGGTGAACTCCTCGGAACGCCACGTCTTGCGCGAGACGTCGAACGCCACCGCGAAATGCGTGGGCGACTCGTCACGCAGCGTGTTCGCCAGCATCGACGCGAAACCATAGATGGCGTTCGTCGGCTGACCCGTCGCGGTGGTGAAGTTCTCCGCGGGCAGCGCGAAGAACGCGCGGTAGGCCAACGAGTGCCCGTCCATGAGCATCAGGCGCGGGCGACCCGTACCTGCGGTCTTCTCGGTCTTCTTCGATGCTGTGTCTGCCACGCCCCCGATCCTGCCACGGCCCACTGACATCGAGAGCCGTCCCGGCCCGCCAGGCACCTCCCCCGCCCGGATTCCCACAACCCGCGACCGTCGCGGTCGGCCACGCGTGCGAGGATCCAAGCGGTCCAAACACACGCACACCGACGTGCGCACGCGAAGGGGTTCAGCGATGGCCAGCAAGCCGCCGAAAAGCGATCCGGTCCAGGACGCGCCGCAGGTAGCCGAACCCAAGCGCGCGGCGGCCGGGCTCCCGGCCATCGGACACACCCTGCGCATCGCCCAGCGTCAGATGGGCGTGCGCCGCACCGCGCTCACCCTCCTGCGTGTCAACCAGAAGGACGGCTTCGACTGCCCGGGCTGCGCCTGGCCCGAACCGGAGCACCGGCACGCCGCGGAGTTCTGCGAGAACGGCGCCAAGGCGGTCGCCGAGGAGGCCACCCTGCGACGGGTGACCCCGGACTTCTTCGCCGCGCACTCCGTCTCCGACCTCGCCGGCCGCAGCGGCTACTGGCTCGGCCAGCAGGGCCGCCTCACCCACCCCATGTACCTCCCCGAGGGCGCCGACCACTACGAGCCCATCGCCTGGGAGCGCGCCTTCGACATCGTCGCCGAGGAGCTCGCCGCGCTCGGCTCCCCCGACGAGGCCCTCTTCTACACCTCGGGCCGCACCAGCAACGAGGCCGCGTTCCTCTACCAGCTCTTCGCCCGCGAGCTCGGCACGAACAACCTGCCGGACTGCTCGAACATGTGCCACGAGTCGTCGGGCTCCGCCCTCTCCGAGACCATCGGCATCGGCAAGGGCAGCGTCCTGCTCGACGACCTCTACCAGGCGGACCTGATCATCGTCGCCGGGCAGAACCCCGGCACGAACCACCCCCGCATGCTCTCCGCCCTGGAGAAGGCCAAGGCCAACGGTGCGAAGATCATCACCGTCAACCCGCTGCCCGAAGCGGGCATGGAACGCTTCAAGAACCCGCAGACCCCCCAGGGCATGGTCAAGGGCGCCGCGCTCACCGACCTCTTCCTGCAGATCCGCCTCGGCGGCGACCAGGCACTCTTCCGCCTCCTGAACAAGCTGATCCTCGCCACCGAAGGCGCCGTCGACGAAGCCTTCATCGCCGAACACACCCACGGATTCGAGGAGTTCGCCCGGGCCGCGAGCTCCGCCGACTGGGACGAGACCCTCACCGCGACCGGCCTCACCCGCGACAAGATCGACGAGGCCCTGAACATGATCCTCGCCTCCCAGCGCACCATCGTGTGCTGGGCGATGGGCCTCACCCAGCACAAGCACTCCGTCCCCACGATCCGCGAAGTCGTCAACTTCCTGCTGCTGCGCGGCAACATCGGCCGCACCGGTGCGGGCGTCTGCCCGGTCCGCGGCCACTCGAACGTCCAGGGCGACCGCACCATGGGCATCTTCGAGCGCCCCGCCCCCGCCTTCCTCGACGCCCTGGAGAAGGAGTTCGGCTTCAAGCCGCCCCGCGAACACGGCTACGACGTCGTACGGGCCATCCGCGCACTGCGCGACGGCGACGCGAAGGTCTTCTTCGCCATGGGCGGCAACTTCGTCTCCGCCTCCCCCGACACCGAGGTCACCGAGGCGGCCATGCGGCGCGCCCGGCTCACCGTGCACGTCTCCACCAAGCTGAACCGCTCGCACGCCGTCACGGGCGCGCGTGCCCTCATCCTGCCCACCCTGGGACGCACCGAGCGCGACCTCCAGGGCAGCGGCGAACAGTTCGTGACCGTCGAGGACTCCATGGGCATGGTGCACGCCTCACGGGGCCGCCTGGATCCCGCGAGCCCCCACCTGCTGTCCGAGCCCGCCATCGTGGCCCGCCTCGCCCGCAGGGCCCTCGGCGAGCGCAGCACCACACCCTGGGAGGAGTTCGAGAAGGACTACGCGAGCATCCGCGACCGCATCGCCCGCGTGATCCCCGGCTTCCAGGACTTCAACGCGCGCGTGGCCGACCCGGCCGGTTTCACCCTCCCGCACGCCCCCCGCGACGAGCGCCGCTTCCCCACGGCCACCGGCAAGGCCAACTTCACCGCCGCACCCGTCGAGTACCCCGAGCTTCCCGCGGGCCGCCTGCTGCTGCAGACCCTGCGCTCGCACGACCAGTACAACACCACCATCTACGGACTCGACGACCGATACCGGGGCATCAGGAACGGCCGCCGGGTCGTCCTCGTCAACCCCGAGGACGCCCGCGCACTGAACGTCGCGGACGGCTCGTACGTCGACCTGGTCGGCGAATGGAAGGACGGCGTGGAACGGCGCGCCCCCGGCTTCCGCGTCGTGCACTACCCCACCGCCCGGGGCTGCGCGGCCGCCTACTACCCGGAGACCAACGTCCTGGTCCCCCTCGACGCCACCGCCGACACCAGCAACACCCCTGCCAGCAAGTCCGTGGTAGTCCGTCTGGAACAATCGACTGCCGACTGAGCGTTCGCTCAGCGAGGCGAAACCACGACGAAGTGGTCCACGACGAACGGAGCCGGGCCCCATGGGCGAACAGCACATCCCGAAGTTCCCGCAAGGGGTCATCGACGAGTACGCCGCACTGGGCGTCGACCTGCCCGCGCTCTTCTCCGCGGGCCACCTCGGCAACCGTATGGGTGTCCAGATCGTCGAGGCCTCCTCGGACCGCGTGGTGGGCACCATGCCGGTGGAGGGCAACACCCAGCCCTACGGCCTGCTGCACGGAGGAGCCTCCGCCGTCCTCGCCGAGACCATCGGCTCGGTCGGCGCCATGCTCCACGGAGGCATCACCAAGATCGCCGTCGGCGTCGACCTGAACTGCACCCACCACCGCGGCGTCCGCTCCGGCCTCGTCACCGGTGTGGCCACACCCGTCCACCGCGGACGCACCTCGGCGACGTACGAGATCGTCATCACCGACGAGGACGGCAAGCGCGTCTGCAGCGCCCGGCTCACCTGCATCCTCAAGGACGCACCCCAGAGCTGACGCCGCCCGCCGGGACCGCGCGCTCCCTCCGGGGCCTTCCGGAGCCCTCAGGAGGCTCCCCAGGGCCCCCGGGAGCCCTCCCCGGTCGACGAGAACGCCGTAGGGCCCGCCCGGGAGCATCCGTCACCCGGGCGAGCCCTACGGATGTCCCGCCCCGGAGGATCCGGCCCGGGGGGGGCGGCCGCGGGACGTCCCACTTCGGGAGGACCGAGAGCCGACCTCGGGAGGGCCCACCCCGGGCAGCTCGGCCCCGGAAGGTTCGACCTCGGGTTGCCCCACGCCGGGAGGGCCGACCCCAGGAACGCCCACCCCAGGGGGCCGTCCCCGGGACTACGAACCCGGGACTACGGACCCGGGACACCCACCCCGGGAGGGCCCACGCCCGGAGACCGACCCCGGAAGATCCGGCCCCGGGACAGCCCGCCACGCCCACCACGTGAAGGCCGCCCCCGGGACACCTGGCCGGGCACCCAACTCACCGCCCCGCACCACCCCTTGGCGGAGCCGCGCCCTCCGGCCCAGCATGAGACATGACCGGCATCGGGCCCGTCGAGCCCTACCACCCCGACGAAGCCGACGGCCCCCACCAGGACGCACCCACCGAACTCCTGAGATCCGGCCCTCCGCAGTTCGGCACCCGCTGGGCCGCGCTCCCGCTCCCGCGCCGGCGGCTCATCCAGGCCGTAGTCGTCATCGCGACCGCAACCGGCACCCTCTTCGCCCTGCACCCCGCGCCGCACACCCGAGCCGACCCGAACCCGTACCCGTACCCATGGCCCGCCAGTGTCACCACCCTCCACTACAAGGGCCGTGGCACCACACCCACTTCGTTCCGCTTCGAGGTCGAAGTCACCCGCGGCGCCCCCGTCACCGTCCGCCAAGTAGGCGCCGGACTGCCCGACTTGAGTGCCACCACCGCACCCCGGCTGCCACTGACAGTGAAGGCCGGAAATCCCCGCCTGATCACCGTGCGCATCTCCGTATACGACTGCGCCTCCCTGCCGCCCGCCATCGTTCTGCCCCACCTCGACCTGCTCATCAGCAACGAGACAGCACAGCAACAGCAAAGCTTTCTCTTCGGCGGCACCTACCCGCACGACCTGTGGACCGGCCTGCGCGCCGTCTGCTTCCCCAACAGGCCCTACCCCACACCCACTTCACCCGGCCAGAACACCCACGACCGCCTCACACGGCAGTAACAGTCGGTTACCTCTGCTGTAACGAAGCAATCCCCGAGCCGCGAGGCACACCGCACCACGCCCCCCGCGGCACCCCGACCCGCCACCGCACGACCGGCTTCCGCTCTCCGCCACGAACCCGGATCAGGGCGTTCTCACCATGCGAACACACAACCGCCTCCCACCAGCACACCGAAATGCTCCGAACGTCCGCCCCACGCCCGCGAGGCACCCCCCGCATAACAAGAGCGTCACAGCCTTCCCCACGCTCCTCCACACTCCCCCTACCTGCGCTTATAGTCACGGCCAGTCACCGCGCCGCCGGGCGCGTCACTGCACGGCCCTGCTTCAACCAGTACGGCCCGGCGAGACACACGGCCCCCACCCTGGGGTGCCGCGCCAGGGAGAGGATTCAACGTGCGACAGCGTTCTATGGTCATACTCACCGCCGTGCTCACTACGGGAGCACTCACGCTGACCGCCTGCGGCTCGCGCGACAACAGCGGCGACAGCAAGGGCGACAAGAAGACCGAGATCATCATCGGCGTGGACGCGCCGCTGACCGGTCAGAACTCCGCCACGGGCCTCGGCATCCAGGGCGGCGTCCAGATCGCCGTCGACGACGCCAACAAGAACAACACCGTGCCCGGCGTGACGTTCAAGGTCCAGGCGCTCGACGACAAGGCCATCCCGGCCTCCGGTCAGCAGAACGCCACCCAGCTCGTCCAGAACGACAAGGTTCTCGGCGTGGTCGGCCCGCTGAACTCCGGCGTCGCCACCCAGATGCAGCAGGTCTTCGACACCGCCAACCTGGTCGAGATCTCCCCGTCCAACACCGCCCCCGAGCTCACCCAGGGCAAGAACTGGCAGACCGCCAAGTCCCGCCCGTTCAAGACGTACTTCCGCACCGCCACCACCGACGCCCTCCAGGGCGGCTTCGCGGCCGACTACGCGTACAACACCCTGAAGAAGCGCAAGGTGTTCGTGGTCGACGACAAGCAGACCTACGGCGCCGGCCTGGCCAAGCTCTTCAAGGCCGGCTTCACCAAGTCCGGCGGCAAGGTCGCGGGCGAGGACCACGTCAACACCGGCGACACGGACTTCTCGGCCCTCGTCACCAAGATCAAGAACGCCAAGGCCGACATCGTCTACTACGGCGGCCAGTACGACGAGTCCGAGAAGCTCACCAAGCAGCTCAAGGACGGCGGAGTCAAGATCCCGCTGTTCGGCGGTGACGGCATGTTCACCCCGACCTACATCGAGACCGCCGGCAAGACCTCCGAGGGCGACCTCGTCACCTCGGTCGGCCAGCCCGTCGACTCCCTGGCGTCCGCCGCCGACTTCATCAAGAAGTACAAGGCCTCCGGCCTCAAGGGCGACTACGGCACGTACGGTGGCTACTCCTACGACGCCGCCACGGCCATCATCAAGGCCATCGGCGCTGTCGTGAAGGACGGCAAGATCCCGGACGGCGCCCGCGCCAAGATCGTCTCCGAGGTCCAGAAGACCAAGTTCGACGGCATCGCCGGCCCCGTCTCCTTCGACGAGTTCGGTGACACCACCAACAAGCAGCTCACCGTCTACCAGGTCGTCGACGGTAAGTGGAAGGCCGTCAAGAGCGGTACGTTCAACGGCTGATCCGCACCACCCGGGCCACTCCGGCGGATCGGTCCGACTCCAGGCCACGGTGCCCGAAACGGCACCGTGAGCCCGGTCCGATCCACCGGACAGGCCCTCAGCACAACCTCAGGGCCGCGCGGCCACGACCACACGTCACCGCGCGGCCCGCTTCATACGCCCTGCTCAACTCTCCCCACCACATGGAGGCCATGCGGTGAACACCCTGCCGCAGCAGCTGGCCAACGGGCTGTTCCTCGGCTCGATGTACGGGCTGATCGCCATCGGCTACACGATGGTGTACGGCATCGTCCAGCTCATCAACTTCGCCCACGGCGAGATCTTCATGACCGGCGGCTTCGGCGCACTCTCGGTCTACCTCTACGTTCTGCCAAATGGCACATCCATGTGGATAGCCCTCCCAGCGATGCTGATAGGCGGCGGAATCGTCTCCGTCCTCATCGCCGTCGGGGCCGAACGCTTCGCCTACCGACCACTGCGCGGAGCACCACGCCTCGCCCCCCTCATCACCGCCATCGGTCTGTCCCTGGCCCTCCAGCAGATCGTCTTCAACACGTACCCGAACGCCAAGACCGACCTGAAGTTCCCCCAACTTCCCTTCGGCCCCTGGCACATCGGCTCCGTCAGCATCCAGAGCGGCTCCGTCTTCGTCATCGTCGCCGCCCCGCTGTGCATGGCCGCCCTCGCGCTGTTCGTAAGCCTCTCCCGCACCGGCCGCGCCATGCAGGCCACCGCGCAGGACCCTGACACCGCGCAGCTCATGGGCATCGACACCAACCGCATCATCGTCATCGCCTTCGCCATCGGCGGCTTCTTCGCCGCCGTCGCAGCCGTCGCCTACGGCCTGCGCTACGGCACGGTGAAGTACGACATGGGCTTCCAGATGGGCCTCAAAGCCTTCACCGCCGCCGTCCTCGGCGGCATCGGCAACATCTACGGCGCCATGGTCGGCGGCCTCGTCCTCGGCCTCGCCGAGACCATGGCCACCAGCTACATCGACGGCATCCCGGGCATGCAGCAGCTCGGCGGCGGCGGCTGGTCCTCCGTCTGGGCCTTCGTACTCCTCATCCTCGTACTGCTGTTCAGGCCACAAGGCCTAGTCGGCGAACGCGTCGCGGACAGGGCGTGAGCACCATGGCAACCACCGAGACCACCACCCCCGAGCGCGGCCTGATCGCACTCCCCGAGAGCGCCGCCCGCGTCCTCATCGCCATCGGCGCCGTCGCCACCATCGCCAGCACCTTCATGTCCTGGACCTACACGTCCGACTTCCCCGGGGACCTCACCTACTACGGCTCCCCGGCCGGACTCCAGGTCCTCGACATCGTCGCCGGCGTCCTCACCCTCCTCTTCGCCCTGACCCTCTGGAACGTCCGCGGCCTCGGCTGGCTCAACCCGGCGGGCGCCACCCAGCCCGTCGTCCTCGCCGCCGCCTCCGCGTTCGCCGTCAGCTGGTTCAGCGCGATCGCCATCGCCGTCGACCTCAAGGGCCTCGTCGCACTCGACCCCGGCGCCTACATCGCCGCCGTCGGCTCCCTGATCGCCCTCCTCGGCACCCTGGCACTCCCCAAGCCCGGTGACACCTTCAAGGACTACGTCACCAAGCCCGAACTCATCCCGCCGGCCGCCAAACTGCCCGGCTGGGGCGAACGCCTCGTCATCACCGCCGCCACCGCCGTCGCACTGATCGTCTTCAACTACGGCATCGGCGTCGACCCCGACGCAAGCGAAACGTTCCTGGGCTACCTGCTCCTCGTCGTCTTCGGCACCTGGGCCCTGCACAGCGCCGGACTCTTCGACCGCTTCGCCCAGCTGAACGCCCGCCACAAGGGATTCGCCACCACCATGGCCTTCCTGGCCGCGGCGATCTTCCCCTTCGTCGCGAACAACGAGCACAACTCCAACCTCGGTGTGAACATCCTCGTCGTCGGCACCGTCGCCCTCGGCCTCAACATCGTCGTCGGCCTCACCGGACTCCTCGACCTCGGATACGTCGCCTTCCTCGGCGTCGGCGCCTACGCCGCGGCCCTCGTCTCCGGCTCCGAGTTCTCCCGCTTCTCCGGCGTCCAGTTCCCCTTCTGGGCCGCCATGCTCACCGGCATGGCCGCATCGCTCGTCTTCGGCGTCCTCATCGGCGCCCCCACCCTGCGACTGCGCGGCGACTACCTCGCCATCGTGACCCTGGGCTTCGGAGAGATCTTCCGCATCGCCGTCAACAACATGGACGGCACCTCCGGCCCCAACCTCACCAACGGCCCCAACGGCATCTCCATGATCCCGGACCTCAACATCCTCGGGTTCAACTTCGGCGCCGAGCACAACATCCTCGGCTTCGCCCTCGGCCGCTTCGCGAACTACTTCCTGCTGATGCTGCTCATCACCGGACTCGTCGTCGTCGTGTTCAACCGCGCCGCCGACTCCCGGATCGGCCGCTCCTGGATCGCCATCCGCGAGGACGAGACCGCCGCCACCGCCATGGGCATCAACGGCTTCCGCGTCAAGCTCATCGCCTTCGCCCTCGGCGCCTCCCTCGCCGGCCTCGCCGGCACGGTCAGCGCCCACGTCGGCTACAGCGTCAACCCGGCCCCGTACCAGTTCGCCGGCTCCGTCCCCCCGAACTCCGCCTTCCTCCTCGCGGCGGTCGTTCTCGGCGGCATGGGCACCGTCAACGGACCCATCCTCGGCGCCACCCTGCTCTACCTCCTCCCCGAGAAGCTCAGCTTCCTCAAGGAGTACCAGCTCCTCGCCTTCGGCATCGCGCTCGTCGTCCTCATGCGCTTCCGCCCCGAAGGCATCATCGCCAACCGTCGCCGCCAGCTCGAATTCCACGAGAGCGACGAAACCGTCCACATCCCCGAACAAGGCCTGCCCGACTCCACCGTCGGCGTCACCAAGGCAGGGGCGTAACCAACATGACCACCACCACAGCCCCCAGCCCCGTCCTCGAAGCCACCGGCGTCACCATGCGCTTCGGCGGCCTCACCGCCGTACGCAACGTCGACCTCACCGTCAACAGCGGCGAGATCGTCGGCCTCATCGGCCCCAACGGCGCGGGCAAGACCACCTTCTTCAACTGCCTCACCGGTCTGTACGTCCCCACCGAGGGCAAGGTCGCCTACAAGGGAACGGTGCTGCCCCCGAAGCCGCACCTCGTCACCAGCGCCGGCATCGCCCGCACCTTCCAGAACATCCGGCTCTTCGCCAACATGACCGTCCTGGAAAACGTGCTCGTCGGACGCCACACCCGCACCAAGGAAGGCCTCTGGTCCGCCCTCCTCCGCGGCCCCGGCTTCCGCAAGGCCGAAGCCACCTCCCGCGAACGCGCCATGGAACTGCTGGAGTTCATCGGCCTCGACCACAAGGCCGACCACCTCTCCCGCAACCTCCCCTACGGCGAGCAGCGCAAGCTCGAGATCGCCCGCGCCATGGCCAGCGAGCCCGGCCTGCTCCTCCTGGACGAGCCCACCGCGGGCATGAACCCCCAGGAGACCCGCGCGACCGAAGACCTCGTCTTCGCCATCCGCGACCGCGGCATCGCCGTCCTCGTCATCGAGCACGACATGCGCTTCATCTTCAACCTGTCCGACCGCGTGGCCTGCCTCGTCCAGGGCGAAAAGCTCGTCGAGGGAACGTCCGAGGTCGTCCAGGGCGACGAGCGCGTCATCGCCGCCTACCTCGGCACGCCCTTCGAGGGCGCCCCCGGCCAGGAAGAACTCGCCGAGGTCGAAGCCGCGGAAGCGGCCGGAGCGGCGACAGCCACCGAGGCCGACGAAGCCGTCGAGGCCCCGGCAGCGACCGACGCCGAGGACGCGGCGGAAGCCACCGCGACCGAGGAAGCGGAAGCCGAAGCCGGAGAGACCGCGGAGGCCGAAGCGGCCGCCGAGCCTGAGGATGCCTCAGAGGCCACCGAAGCCCCCGTGGCCGACGAAGCCGAGGAAGCCGCCGAGGCCGAAGGAACGTCCGACGCCCCCGAAGCGTCCGACGACTCCGACGCGCAGAGCAGCACCAGCAAGGAAGGAACCGCCCAGTGACCGCACTGCTCGAGGTCGAAGACCTCAAGGTCGCCTACGGCAAGATCGAAGCCGTCAAGGGCATCTCCTTCACCGTCGAAGCCGGCCAGATCGTCACCCTCATCGGCACCAACGGCGCCGGCAAGACGACGACCCTGCGCACCCTCTCCGGGCTCCTCAAGCCCAGCGGAGGCCGCATCCTCTTCGACGGCCAGCCCCTCGCCAACGTACCCGCCCACAAGATCGTCGCCCTCGGACTCGCTCACTCCCCCGAGGGACGCCACATCTTCCCCCGCCTCAGCATCGCGGAGAACCTCCAGCTCGGAGCGTTCCTCCGCAGCGACAAGGCGGGCATCGAGAAGGACATCCAGCGCGCCTACGACCTCTTCCCCATCCTGGGAGAGCGCCGCAAGCAGGCCGCAGGCACCCTCTCGGGCGGCGAACAGCAGATGCTCGCCATGGGACGCGCCCTGATGTCCCAGCCCAAACTGCTCATGCTCGACGAGCCCTCCATGGGCCTCTCGCCGATCATGATGCAGAAGATCCTCGCGACCATCGCCGAACTCAAGGCGGCCGGTACGACGATCCTCCTCGTCGAGCAGAACGCCCAGGCGGCGCTCTCCCTCGCCGACCAGGCCCACGTCATGGAGGTCGGCAACATCGTCCTCTCCGGCACCGGCCAGGACCTGCTCCACGACGAGTCCGTCCGCAAGGCGTACCTCGGCGAGGACTGATCCCCCGCGACACCTCCGGTCGCACGAAGAGGCCCGCACCTCCGTCAGGGGTGCGGGCCTCTTCCGTCCGCTCTCATCCGCGAACACGACGCGGATGCGAGCTCCTCAACACTCTCTCCGACAGGGCGCGGAACTAGCCCTTCGACGCCTTCTTCTCCTCGGCGTCCTCGATGACCGCCTCGGCGACCTGCTGCATCGACATACGACGGTCCATCGACGTCTTCTGGATCCACCGGAACGCCGCCGGCTCCGTCAGGCCGTACTCCGTCTGCAGAACCGACTTCGCGCGGTCCACCAGCTTCCGCGTCTCCAGACGCAGCGTGAGGTCCGCGATCTCCTGCTCCAGCGCCTTCAGCTCCGCGAACCGGGACACGGCCATCTCGATCGCCGGCACCACGTCGCTCTTGCTGAACGGCTTCACCAGGTACGCCATCGCGCCCGCGTCACGGGCACGCTCGACGAGGTCGCGCTGCGAGAACGCGGTGAGCATCAGGACCGGGGCGATGGACTCCTCGGCGATCTTCTCGGCCGCGGAGATGCCGTCCAGCTTCGGCATCTTCACGTCGAGGATCACGAGGTCCGGCTTGTGCTCCCGGGCCAGCTCGATGGCCTGCTCGCCGTCACCCGCCTCACCTACGACGGTGTAGCCCTCTTCCTCGAGCATCTCTTTGAGGTCGAGACGGATCAGCGCCTCGTCCTCGGCGATGACGACACGGGTCGTCAGCGGAGGCACGTGCGACTTGTCGTCGTCGGGCGCGTCTACGGGCTGGGGCGACTCGGGGGCGGTCACGGGGGCTCCTCGTTCAGGCCGGGTACTGCTCCCAAGAGCCTACCTAGCTGCGGTATGGTGGTCGGGCAGCGGGTCGGGGTTAACCTTCGATTCAGCGGGCCCCGGTAGCCCAATTGGCAGCAGGCAATGGATTCAAAACCCATACAGTGTCGGTTCGAGTCCGACCCGGGGCACTTTTCCTTGGATTCCAAGGTCTCCACCCAGAAGCGGATGTTCCCATTCTAGTGAACATCCGCTTTTTGCTGCGTGTCGCAAGTTCCCCGTGCACACAGTGGCCATATGTACGACACGGGTACACGTAAGCGGACTCTTGCCCTGGTGAACCAGGGGCGCAGCCTGAACTCAGTGAGCAAAGAAACCGGGATCTCCCGAGCCGCGATCCGTTCATGGCAGATACGCATCGAGCCCCTCGACGGCAACCGCTCGAAGCCCTGTCCAAGGTGCCGCGCTATCCCAGGGGAGCCTGACGAGCCCGCCGCGTACGCCTATTTGCTGGGTCTCTATCTCGGCGACGGCTGCGTCAGCCTCCTGAGAAGGGGCGTCCACTTTCTTCGCATCGCGTGCGCCGACGCCTGGCCGGGTCTGATCGATACCTGCGCGGCAGCGATGCAGCTGATTCGCCCCGACAACAAGGTGTTCCGCGTCCCAAGCGCGGGCTGCCAGTACGTCACCTGCTGCAGCAAGCACTGGCCCTGCCTGTTTCCCCAACATGGCCCCGGCAAGAAGCACGACCGCAAGATCGCTCTCGAACCCTGGCAGCGGCGAATCGTCGATGCCCACCCCTGGGAATTCATCCGAGGGCTCATCCACTCGGACGGCTGCCGTATCACCAACTGGACGACGCGCCTCGTTGCCGGGGAATCGAAGCGCTACGAGTACCCCAGGTACTTCTTCACCAACAAGTCGTCCGACATCATGCGCCTCTTCACCGACACCCTCGACGCGGTCGGCGTCGACTGGAAGCAGCCGAACTGCCGCAACATCTCCATCGCCCGCAAAGCCTCAGTAGCCCTCATGGACACCCACGTCGGCCCCAAATACTGACCGGCGACGGAGAAGGCCCCTCTTCCGGTTACTTGGGGCTGTCGTCCTCGCCGATGTGGTGGACGCGGACCAGGTTGGTGGAGCCGGTGACTCCGGGCGGGGAGCCCGCGGTGATCACGACGATGTCGCCCTTGGCGCAGCGGCCGTATTTGAGGAGGAGTTCGTCGACCTGGTCGACCATGGCGTCGGTGGAGTCGACGTGAGGGCCGAGGAAGGTCTCGACGCCCCAGGTGAGGTTGAGTTGGGAGCGGGTGGCGGGGGTGGGGGTGAAGGCGAGGAGGGGGATCGGGGAGCGGTAGCGGGAGAGCCGGCGGACGGTGTCGCCGGACTGGGTGAAGGCGACGAGGAACTTCGCGCCGAGGAAGTCGCCCATTTCGGCTGCGGCGCGGGCGACGGCGCCGCCCTGGGTGCGGGGTTTGTTGCGTTCGGTGAGGGGCGGGAGGCCCTTGGCGAGGATGTCCTCTTCCGCCGCTTCGACGATGCGGGACATCGTCCGGACGGTCTCCACGGGGTATTTGCCGACGCTGGTCTCGCCGGAGAGCATGACGGCGTCGGTGCCGTCGATGACGGCGTTGGCGACGTCGGAGGCTTCGGCGCGGGTGGGGCGGGAGTTCTCGATCATCGAGTCGAGCATCTGGGTGGCGACGATGACCGGCTTGGCGTTGCGTTTGGCGAGTTTGATGGCGCGCTTCTGGACGATCGGGACCTGCTCCAGAGGCATTTCGACGCCGAGGTCGCCGCGGGCGACCATGATGCCGTCGAAGGCGGCGACGATGTCGTCGATGTTGTCGACGGCCTGGGGTTTTTCGACTTTGGCGATGACGGGGAGGCGGCGGCCTTCTTCGTCCATGATGCGGTGGACGTCCTGGATGTCCTTGCCGCTCCTGACGAAGGAGAGGGCGATGACGTCGAACCCGGTTCGCAGGGCCCAGCGGAGGTCGTCTTCGTCCTTGTCGGAGAGGGCGGGGACGGAGACGGCGACGCCGGGGAGGTTGAGGCCTTTGTGGTCGGAGACCATGCCGCCTTCGATGACGGCGGTGTGGACGCGGGGGCCGTCGACGGAGGTGACTTCGAGGCAGACTTTTCCGTCGTCGACGAGGATGCGTTCACCGGGAGTGACGTCGGCTGCCAGTCCGTCGTAGGTGGTTCCGCAGTGTTCGCGGTCTCCTTCGGCGCCTTCTTCGACGGTGATGGTGAAGGTGTCTCCGCGTTCAAGGAGTACGGGGCCTTCGGTGAAGCGGCCGAGTCGGATCTTCGGGCCTTGAAGGTCGCCGAGGATTCCGACGCTGCGGCCGGTCTCGTCGGAGGCCTTTCGCACGTGTCGGTAGCGCTCCTCGTGGTCGGCGTGGGTGCCGTGGCTGAGGTTGAAGCGGGCTACGTCCATTCCGGCTTCGACCAGGGCTTTGATCTGGTCGTACGAGTCGGTGGCGGGGCCCAAGGTACAGACGATTTTTGCTCGGCGCATGATTCGAGCCTAGGCCTTACCGGTCGGTAGAGAATTCGTCGCGCATGACTACTCAACAACCTTTGCGTGAAGGGTTATTGACAACTGTTGAATTGTGCGCCGGGGTGCTCCGATGAGCAGAATGGTTCCCGGTGCATCCGGTGTATTTATCTGCCGGCATCCGTCCAGTATCCGTCCGGCTGTGCGATGGGTACGCGGCAGAGTCGGTGGGTGACTTTCCGTGATGTTTTCATGAGCGGCTAGAGCCGTGGCGGTGCCATGGTGAAGCGGGCGTTGACCTGGGCGTGGACGTGTTGGCGTTGGGGTTCGAGGTCGAGGGGGGCGGGTTCGTCCTCGAAGGATCCTGCTCCGGGGGTGGCTGCGCGCAGGGAGCGGGTGGCTTGGGGGGTGTAGGCGTTGCGGTGGGTGTCTTCGGCGCCGATGTCGGCGAGTTCGACGAGGGCGGTGAGGGTGGTGTCGAGGGCTTCGGCGTATTCGCGGGCGCGTTGGACGGCTTCGCGGACGGCTTGCCGGCGTGCGGTGCGGTGGGCGGGTGAGGTGGGGCGCAGGGCCCACCAGGGGCCGTCGACGCGGGTGAGGTCGAGGTCGGCGAGGGCGGTGGTGAGTTCGCCGAGTGCGGTGAAGTCGTTGAGTTCGGCGGTGATGTGGACGAGGCCGTGGTGGGTGCGGACGCGTTCTCCGCGGCCGTGTCGGCCGAGTTCGGGGCTGATGGTGAAGGCGCCGGTTTCGAGGTGTTCGACGGCGTCGCCGTAGGTTTTGACGAGGTCGAGGACGAGGGTGTTGCGGCGGGTGAGGTCGGCGAGGGCTTCGCGGCGGTCTTTGCCGCGGGCGGTGACGGAGATGCCGATGCGGGCGATTTCGGGGTCGACTTCGAGGTGGGCTTCGCCTCGGACGGCGATGCGGGGTGTGTCGGGGGTGCCGTAGGGGACGGCGGGTGAGTTCTGCTGGTTGGTGGGGGCGGCGTTGGGGGTCATACGTCCCACTGTGTCACTGGGCGGGTGGTGTGTGATGCCGTCGGGTCATCAGATGGAAACCTCCAGGGGCTTTTGCGGAGGCGGGTGTTGGGTCAGAATCTACGCGCGTCGTTGACCTTTTCCCGAGGAGTTCGAGACATGCCGTTGAACCGCCGGAAGTTCCTGAAGAAGTCCGCCGTGACGGGTGCGGGGGTGGCGCTCGCGGGTGCGGGCGCGGCTCCGGTGGCGCAGGCCGCAGAGGCGAAGGGGGGTCCCGGGCCGGTGAAGCGGTATGCGCTGACGGTGATGGGGACGACTGATCTGCACGGTCACGTGTTCAACTGGGACTACTTCAAGGACGCGGAGTACTCGGACAAGGCGGGCAATGCGCAGGGTCTGGCGCGGATCTCGACGCTGGTGACCGACATCCGTGCGGAGAGGGGCCGTTGCAACACGCTGCTCATCGACGCCGGTGACACGATCCAGGGCACTCCGTTGACGTACTACTACGCGAAGGTGGATCCGATCACCGCCAAGGGTGGTCCGGTGCACCCGATGGCGCAGGCGATGAACGCGATCGGCTATGACGCGGTGGCGCTGGGGAACCACGAGTTCAACTACGGCATCGAGACGTTGCGGAAGTTCGAGTCGCAGTGTCGCTTCCCGCTGTTGGGGGCGAACGCGCTGGACGCGAAGACGCTGAAGCCGGCGTTCCCTCCGTATTTCATGAAGGAGTTCCATGTCCATGGCGCTCCGCCGGTGAAGGTGGCGGTGCTGGGTCTGACGAACCCGGGTATCGCGATCTGGGACAAGGCTTATGTGCAGGGGAAGTTGACGTTCCCGGGTCTTGAGGAGCAGGCGGCGAAGTGGGTGCCGAAGCTGCGGTCGATGGGTGCGGACGTGGTGGTCGTGTCGGCGCACTCGGGTGCGTCGGGGACTTCTTCGTACGGTGACCAGGTGCCGTATGTGGAGAATTCGGCGGCGCTGGTGGCTCAGCAGGTGCCGGGGATCGACGCGATCCTGGTGGGTCACGCGCACCTGGAGATCCCGGAGTTGAAGGTCACGAACACGGCGTCGGGGAAGACGGTGGTGTTGTCGGAGCCGCTGGCGTACGCGGAGCGGATGTCGGTGTTCGACTTCGAGCTGGTCTTCGAGAAGGGCCGTTGGACGGTCGAGTCGGTGGCGGCGTCGGTGCGCAACACGAACGCGGTGGCGGACGACCCGAGGATCACGCGGCTGCTGAAGGACGAGCACGACGTGGTGGTGGCGTACGTCAACCAGGTGGTCGGCACGGCGACGGAGACGCTGACGACGGTGGAGGCGCGGTACAAGGACGCGCCGATCATCGATCTGATCACGAAGGTGCAGGAGGACGTGGTCAGGGCGGCGCTGGTGGGGACGCAGTACGCGTCGCTGCCGGTGATCGCGCAGGCGTCGCCGTTCTCGCGGACGTCGGAGATCCCGGCGGGCGATGTGACGATCCGGGATCTGTCGAGTCTGTATGTGTACGACAACACGCTGGTCGCGAAGGTGTTGTCGGGTGCGCAGGTGCGGGCGTACCTGGAGTACTCGGCGAACTACTTCGTGCAGACGGCCGCGGGTGCGGTGGTCGACACGGAGAAGCTGACGAACGCGAACAACCGTCCGGACTACAACTACGACTATGTGTCGGGGCTCCGGTACGACATCGACATCGCGCAGGCCGAGGGTTCGCGGATCAAGAATCTGACGTACAACGGTGCGGCGCTGGATGATGCGCAGCAGTTCGTGTTCGCGGTGAACAACTACCGTGCGAATGGCGGCGGTGCGTTTCCGCATGTCGCTTCGGCGACCGAGGTGTGGTCGGAGTCGACGGAGATCCGGACGCGGATCGCGGAGTGGGTGACGGCGAAGGGTGTGCTGGACCCGAAGGAGTTCGCTTCGGTGGACTGGAAGTTGACGCGGGACGGTTCGCCTGTGTTCTAGGGCGGGGCGGGTTCGGTTTCACGGCGTCGGCGCGGTTTCTCGCGTCGGCGCCGTTGCCGTTCGGGCCTGCGGATTCGGCCTCACGGGTGTGCGAGCGGCCGGGTCTGCGGGCGGGGTGCGCCTGCTGGGTCTGCAGGCGTGCCTGCCCGCTGGGTCCGGGGGCGTTCGGGCCGGCGTCTCCGCCGTCTCCCGCCGGTTCTTCATCTTCCTTCGACCAGGGGGATCAGGGGAACGAGGGGGGTGAGGGTCCGGGTTTCCCGGCCCTGGCGGGCGTTCGGGATGCGGGGGGTCTGTTCGAGGCCGAAGGTGGTGAAGGCGGTTCGGCCGGGGAGGGGGTAGGGGTCCTTGCCGGTGAGGGAGTTGAGGATGGTGGCGCTGCGCCAGGCGGCGAGGCCGAGGTCGGGGGCGCCGACGCCGTGGGTGTGGAGTTCGGCGTTCTGGACGTAGACGCGGCCGGTGACGGCGGGGTCGAGGATCAGGCGGAACTGGTTGTCGATGCCGGGGCGTTCGGCGTTGTCGCGGCGCAGGTAGGGGTCGAGTCCGGCGAGGAGTGGGGCGATGGGGCGTTCGCGGTAGCCGGTGGCGAGGACGACGGCGTTGGTGGTGAGGCGGGAGCGGGTGCCCTGCTGGCCGTGTTCCAGGTGGAGTTCGATCTTGGTGGTGGCGATGCGTCCGGCGGTGCGGACGGTGACGGCCGGGGTGAGGACGGCGTCGGGCCAGCCGCCGTGCAGGGTGCGGCGGTAGAGCTCGTCGTGGATGGCGGCGATGGTGTCGGCGTCGATGCCTTTGTGGAGTTGCCATTGGGCGGCGACGAGCCGGTCGCGGACGGGTTCGGTGAGGGCGTGGAAGTAGCGGGTGTAGTCGGGGGTGAAGTGTTCGAGGCCGAGTTTGGAGTACTCCATGGGTGCGAACGCTTCGGTGCGGGCGAGCCAGTGGATCTTTTCTTTTCCGGTGGGGCGGTTGCGCAGGAGGTCGAGGAAGACTTCGGCGCCGGACTGGCCGGCGCCGATGACGGTGATGTGGTCGGCGGTGAGGAACTGGTCGCGGTGTTTGAGGTAGTCGGCGGCGTGGATGACGGGCACGCCGGGTGCTTCGACGAGTGGTTTGAGTGGTTCGGGGATGTGGGGGGCGGTGCCGACGCCGAGGACGATGTTGCGGGTGTGGGTGCGGCCCAGGGCCTGTGCTTCGCCGTTGGCGTCGAGCTTGGTGAAGTCGACTTCGAAGAGGTCGTGTTCGGGGTTCCAGCGGACGGCGTCGACCTGGTGGGCGAAGCGGAGTCCGGGGAGGTTGTCGGCGACCCAGCGGCAGTAGGCGTCGTATTCGGCGCGCTGGATGTGGAAGCGCTCGGCGAAGTAGAAGGGGAAGAGGCGGTCGCGGGCCTTGAGGTGGTTGAGGAAGGACCAGGGGCTGGTGGGGTCGGCGAGGGTCACGAGGTCGGCGAGGAAGGGCACTTGGAGGGTGGCGCCGTCGATGAGGAGGCCGGGGTGCCAGTCGAAGCCGGAGCGTTGTTCGTAGAAGACGGTGTCGAGTTCGGTGAGGGGGTGGGCGAGGGCGGCGAGGGAGAGGTTGAAGGGGCCGATGCCGATGCCCACCAGGTCGCGGGGTGTTTCGGCGGCGGGTCGCTGGGGGTGGGGCGTCGGGCTCATCGGGGGGTGTGTCCTTCCACCAGTTTCAGGAGCACGGCCAGGTCGCCCGGCCGGGTGTGGGGGTTGAGGAGGGTGGCTTTGAGCCAGCGGCGGCCGTCGAGGGTGGCGCGGCCGAGGACGGCGCGTCCTTCGTTCAGGAGGGTGCGGCGTACGGCGGCGACGGTGTCGTCGGTGGCGCCGGTGGGCCGGAACAGGACGGTGCTGATGGCCGGTCGGTCGTAGAGCTCGAAGCCGGGGTGGGCGGTGATGAGGTCGGCGAGTTCTTGGGCGTGGGCGCAGACCTGGTCGACGAGTTCGCCGATGCCGTGCCGTCCGAGGGTTTTGAGGGTGACGGCGATTTTGAGGATGTCGGGGCGGCGGGTGGTGCGCAGGGAGCGGCCGAGCAGGTCGGGGAGGCCTGCTTCGGTGTCGTCGTCGGCGTTGAGGTAGTCGGCTCGGTGTCCGAGTGGGGTGAGGTCGGCGGGGTCGCGTACGGCGAGGAGTCCGGCGGCTGCGGGCTGCCAGCCGAGTTTGTGCAGGTCGAGGGTGACGGTGTCGGCGCGGGCGAGTCCGTCGAGTTTGGTGCGGTGCCGGTCGCTGAAGAGGAGGCCTCCGCCGTAGGCGGCGTCGATGTGGAGGCGGGCGCCGTGGGTGGCGCAGAGTTCGGCGATGTCGGGCAGTGGGTCGATGAGTCCGGCGTCGGTGGTGCCGGCGGTGGCGGCGACGAGGAGGGGGCCGCGCAGGTCGGTGAGGGCGCTGTCGAGGGCGGCGGGGTCGAGGGTGCCGGCGTCCGCGGGGACGACGACGGGTTCGGGGAGGCCGAGGAGCCAGGTGGCGCGGTGGAGGGAGTGGTGGGCGTTCGCCCCGCAGACGAGTTGGACGCCGTTGTGGGTCTCGCGGGCGAGGAGGAGGGCGAGTTGGTTGGACTCGGTGCCGCCGGTGGTGATGAGGGCGTCGCCCCGGGTGCCGTAGACCTGGTGGGCGAGGGCCTGGGTGAGGAGTGTTTCGAGTTCGGAGGCGGCGGGGGCCTGGTCCCAGGAGTCGAGGGAGGGGTTGAGGGCGGAGGCGGCGAGGTCGGCGGCGGTGGCGACGGCGAGGGGTGGGCAGTGCAGGTGGGCGGTGCACAGGGGGTCGGCGGGGTCGGCGGCGCCTTCGGCGAGGGCGCGGACGAGGGTGTGCAGGGCGTCGTCGCTGCCGTGGTGGGGCAGGGGGTCGCCGAGGGCGGCGCGCAGGCGCCTGGCGACGTGTTCGGGTCCTCCGGCGGGGAGGGGGCCTCCGCGTGCGGCGGTGCCTTCGGCGAGTGCGTGGAGGACGGTGTCGAGCAACGGCCGTAGTGCGTCGGGGCCTTCGGGTCCTGAGGCGAGGGGCGGCGTGCTCATGGGTGTCCTCCGGTGGACGCGCGGCGGGGTCTTTCCCGGCGTGTACGCGTTTTGGGCAGGTGCGCCCGCCAAGAAGAACGATTCGGTCCCGGCGGGGGTACTGCCGTACGGAGGAAATGTGTGGGAGGGGGTCGGCAGGCGGCCGGGTGCGTCGAACGCCGGAGGGCTGCGGGGCAGCCGTCCGGCGTTCGGGTTCGAGTCCTGGTGTCTGGGGGTGTCTAGGCCTGCCTCACCCGCAACGCCCGTGCGAGGTCGTCGAGTTGGTCGGTGAGTTTGCGGCGCAGGGCCGGGATGGGGTCGGCGTCGCGGAGGCAGGTCTCGCCGAGGGCGAGGGTCTCGGGGGCGACGGCGCCGGCGGGGAAGGCCCAGCGGCCGGCGGCTTCGGCCATGGCGGGGCCGCGCCGTCCGGCGACGGCCACGGCGTCGGGCCAGTAGCGCTCGACGTACTCGCGGACGAGGTCGGTCTGTTCGGGCTGCCAGAAGCCCTGGGCGGTGGCGGTGAACAGGTAGTTGGAGAGGTCGTCGGTGGCGAACATCGCGTCCCAGGCGGCGCGTTTGGCCTGCGGGTCGGGCAGGGCGGCGCGGCAGCGGGCGGCGCCTTCCTGGCCGGTGGCGCTGGGGTCCTGGACGAGTTCGGCGTCGATCACCGCGTCGTCGACGGCGCCGAGGACGGAGAGTCGGCCGAGGATGCGCCAGCGCAGTTCGGGGTCGAGTTCGGGGCCGCCGGGGACGGTGCCCTCGGAGAACCAGGCGCTGATGGTGTCGGGGTGGGCGGCGACGTCGATGAGGTGGCGTACGGCGGTGAGGCGCAGGCCGGGGTGGGAGCCGTCCTCGGTGCGGCGGATGAGGTCGCGGCACAGGTCGGTGAGGGTGGCGAGGGCTGCGGGCCGCTGCTCGGGGCGCAGGTAGCGGTCGGCGACGTGGGCGGTCGCGAAGGACAGGATGCCCTGGACGAGGGCGAGGTCGGTCTCGTGCGGCAGGTGGGTGCGGGCGGCCTCGATGTAGGCCGTGGCGGGCAGTTCGCCGTCGCGTACGGCGTCGCGGAGGGCGTTCCAGACGACGGCCCTGGTGAGGGGGTCGGGGAGGCCGGAGAGGGCGGCTCGTACGGTCTTGAAGGACTTGGGGTCGAAGCGGACCTTGGCGTAGGTGAGGTCGCCGTCGTTGAGGAGGAGCAGGTCGGGGCGGCGGCCGGGGCGGGGCCCGGCGGAGTCGCCCTGGGGGACGTCGAGTTCGAAGCGGTCGCGCAGGATCAGCCGGTTGTCCTCGCCGGGGACGGTGTCGTAGGCGCCGACGGCGATGCGGTGGGGGCGGCTGCCCTGGTGGTCGACGGTGAGGTGCCACTGGCCGTCGGCTTCGGTGATCTCGGGCCGGAGGGTGTCGACGCCGGTGGTGCGCAGCCAGGCGTCGGCCCAGGCGTGGACGTCGCGTTCGGTGGCGGAGGCGAGGTTGTCGATGAAGTCGGCGAGGGTGGCGTTGGCGAACTTGTGGCGGGCGAAGTGGGTGTTGATGCCGGCGAGGAAGTCCTTCTCGCCGAGCCAGGCCACGAGTTGGCGCAGTGCGGAGGCGCCCTTGGCGTAGGAGATGCCGTCGAAGTTGAGCATGGCGGACGCGGTGTCGGGGACGGCGTCCGGGTCGGGGGCGACGGGGTGGGTGGAGGGGCGCTGGTCGGCGTCGTAGCCCCAGGACTTGCGGGCGACTCCGAAGTCGACCCAGGTGTCGGTGAAGCGGGTGGCTTCGGTGAGGGTCTGGTAGCCCATGTACTCGGCGAAGGACTCGTTGAGCCAGATGTCGTCCCACCAGCGCAGGGTGACGAGGTCGCCGAACCACATGTGGGCCATCTCGTGGGCGATGACCATGGCGCGGGTCTGCCGCTCGGTGTCGGTGACGGCGGAGCGGTAGATGAACTCGTCGCGGAAGGTGACGAGTCCGGGGTTCTCCATGGCGCCGGCGTTGAATTCGGGGACGAACGCCTGGTCGTAGGAGTCGAAGGGGTAGGGCTCGTCGAACTTCTCGTGGTAGCGGTCGAAGCAGGCGCGGGTGATGTCGAGGATCTCTTCGGCGTCGGCGTCCAGGTACGGGGCGAGGGAGCGGCGGCAGTGGAGGCCGAAGGGGAGGCCGCGGTGCTCGGTGCGTACGGAGTGCCAGGGGCCGGCGGCGACGGCGACGAGGTAGGTGGAGACGAGGGGGGTGGGGGCGGCTTTCCAGTGGCCGTCGCCGAGGTGTTCGGTGATGCCGTTGGCAAGGACGGTCCAGCCTTCGGGGGCGGTGACGGAGAGTTCGAAGACGGACTTGAGGTCGGGCTGGTCGAAGGCGGCGAAGACGCGCTGGACGTCTTCCATGAACAGCTGGGTGTAGAGGTAGGTCTCGCCGTCGGTGGGGTCGGTGAAGCGGTGCATGCCCTCCCCGGTGCGGGAGTAGCGCATGCTCGCGTCGACGCGCAGTTCGTGTTCGCCGGCGGTGAGGCCCTTGAGGGGCAGCCGGTTCTCGTCGAGGGTCTCGGGGTCGAGGGGCCGGCCGTCGAGGGTGACGGAGCGCAGTTCGGCGGGCTTCAGCTCGACGAAGGTGTCCGCGGCGGTGCGGGTGGTGAACCGGATGACGGTCAGGGAGTCGAAGGTCTCGTCCCCTCCGGTCAGATCGAGTTCGATCCCGTAGTGGTGGACGTCGAGGAGCTTGGCACGGGTCTGCGCTTCGTCGCGCGTCAGTACGGACATGGGAACATGCTGCCCGATGCCGCAGGCAGGACACAGGGGTGGTCCGGCATGTGCGTTTTGTCGCCTCCCGGTCACGGGCTGCGGTTACGGTGTGCGGCCCTGTTCCAGCCGGCCGCTGTCCCGCGAGGCGTGCCGGTCGTCGGGCGCGGGGTGCCGGTTCCCGTTGGGCTCGTGGGGCTCGTGGTTCCCGTTGGGCTCATGGGGCTTGTTGGGCTCGTGGGGCCCGCGCGGATCCTTCCCGGACTCCGGTCGGTCCTCTCCCGGCTCGTGCGGGTCCTCCCGCGGCGGGTGCGGGTCCTGCTCGGGCCTGCGCCGGCCGGGGATGCGTCCGTCGGGGTGCGCGAGGGCCGGGTCGGGGGCGTGTCCCTTGACGAGGGCGCGCAGTTCGCGCAGTTCCGCTTCGAGGG
The DNA here is from genome assembly GCF_055567635.1 of Streptomyces sp. NPDC026500. Taxonomy (NCBI): domain Bacteria; kingdom Bacillati; phylum Actinomycetota; class Actinomycetes; order Kitasatosporales; family Streptomycetaceae; genus Streptomyces; species Streptomyces sp. NPDC026500. Next base: position 180,315 of record NZ_JBVHQB010000008.1, read on the forward strand.
CCTGGTGGCGGCGCTGGGCTTCGTAGAGGTAGCGGACCTTGGTGCGCAGGACCCAGGGGTCGACCGGTTTCATGAGGAGGTCGGCGACGCCGAGGGCGAAGGCGGTGGCGGTGAGTCCGGCGTCCGGGCCGAAGCCGGTGAGCAGGATGACGGGGATGTGCTGGGTCTGCTCCAGGCGCCGCATGTAGCGGACGACGTCGAGGCCGCTGACGCCGGGCATGCGCACGTCGAGGAGGAGCAGGGCGACCTGGCCGCGCAGGACTTCCTTGAGCGCCTCGTCGCCGCCCGTGGCCCGCACGACCCGGTAGCCGAGCGGGGCCAGGGCGCTCTCCAGGGCGTACAGGGTGCCCTCGTGGTCGTCGACGATGAGGATCTTGGCATCCGACGGCATGGCCCGACGTCCCCTCGTTTGGGCATACCAGCTTATGCCCGTACGGACGCACGACGCGGGCCCGTGGTGGTGACGGAAGTGCTCGCCGACGAGGACGGGCGTGGCGTGCTCGACGGCGCCCACGGACGGTGTGTGTTGGGCAGGAAGTGTGCGGGAGTGCACAGCGCAGGATGCCCGCTGTGGGCCCCCGGTGTCACTCCCCCGGGTCGGCCGTGGCGGTTCCCGCGTCGTCCGCGATGCGCTCGTGGTGCCGGATGACCTCGGCAATGATGAAATTCAGCAGTTTTTCGGCGAAGGCCGGATCCAGCTTGGCGCTCTCGGCGAGGCGGCGGAGCCGGGCGATCTGGTGGGCCTCGCGGGAGGGGTCCGCGGGCGGCAGCTGGTGGGCGGCTTTGAGGTGGCCGACCTGCTGGGTGCATTTGAAGCGCTCGGCGAGCATGTGCACGACGGCCGCGTCGATGTTGTCGATGCTGTCGCGCAGCCGGGCGAGTTCCGTGCTGACGGCGCGATCGACTTCCTGGGGCTTGCTGGTGCTCATGACGTCCAACCCTACGTGGCCCGCGGGGGTCCGATCATGGGCGGCTCCGTCCGGCGGGACCGCGCCGAAGGGCAAGTTCTTACGGCTGTGGGCCGGTGAGCACCTTGTGGAAGTGCACGTCCTGGTGACCGCCCGGGATGCCGTCCGTGCGGCCGGTCTCGCGGTAGCCGTGCCCGCGGTAGAAGTCGGGGGCCTGGAAGGTGAACGAGGAGACGATCATCTCGGTGCAGCCGCGCCGGACGCTCTCCTCCTCGGCGGCAAGGAGCAGTTTGGTGCCCCAGCCCGCGTGGCGCTGGTCGGCCCGTACCCAGAGCATGTCGACGGCGCAGCAGCTGCCCCATACCCAGGCGGTGAGCCCGCCGACGAGTTCCCCGTCGGCGTCGGTGACCCGGACCGAGACCGGCTCGGGGTCTCCGGCACCGGTCGCCTTCGCGTTGAAGGCGGTGAGTTCGTCGTCGAGCCGCTGTTGCAGGGCGTCGTCCTTGGCGCCGATCAGCAACGACGCGGTGACGGGCGGGTGGTGTCGGCTGGTCATGGCGGTGAGTATGCCAACGCCGGGGCGTGGGTGACGAGTGCGTTTCCGCGCCCGCCCCGGGCTCCCGCATCCGGGCCGCACGCTCCCCGCGCGTTCCCCGCGGACGCCTGCACGCCCCCCGTGTGCTCCCTGCGGGCCGTCGCACGCCCCCATAGGCTCCCGTAGGCCGTCCGCGCGCTCGGCGCGGGTCCTCCGCTCCCCACGGGTCTCGCGGGCTCCGCATGGGCCGTCCACGCCCTCCTGCCGCGGCGCCGCGCGGGTGCCGCGGCGGTCGCCCGCGACCGGGGTCGCGGGCGCCGCTGATGCTGGTGCTGCTGGTGCTGCTGGTGCTGGTGCTGGTGCGGCCGGCAAGGTCAGAGGCCGGCGGCCGCCCTGGCTATGTCGGCGGCGAAGGTCGAGACCTCGCTGTACACGCCGGGGTATCCGGGCTCCGCGCAGCCCTGGCCCCAGCTGACGATCCCGACCTGGATGTAGGCGCCCGTGTCGTCCTTGCGGAACATGGGTCCGCCGGAGTCGCCCTGGCAGGTGTCGACGCCGCCCTGGGCGACGAATCCGGCGCAGATCTCGTCACTGGGGACGAGGTCGCTGCCGTACGCCTGCTGACAGGTGGCGTCGTCGACGAAGGGGACGGTGGCCTTGAGCAGGTAGCGCTGCTGCCCGCCGCCCTCGCGGGTGGCACCCCAGCCGGCGACGGTGAAGTCGCCGTTGTTGTAGGCGGTGTTGGTGGCGATCTTCAGGGTGGGCTGCTCGATGGGCTTGGCGAGTTTGATGAGGGCCCAGTCCTTGCCCTTGCCGGTGTAGCCGGGGGCCTGGAGCAACTTGGTCGACTTGACCTTGACGGCGCTGCTGCTCTGCAGGTCCACGACGCCCGCGGTGGCGGTGATGGAGGTGTTGGTGCCGGAGCCGTTCACGCAGTGCGCGGCGGTCAGGACGATGCTCTTGGTGTAGAGGGCGCCGCCGCAGCCCATGGAGAGGCGGACCATGAACGGGAACTCGCCCTGCGCGGCACGTGTTCCGCCGACGACGGGTGCGGGTGCGGCGTGTGCGGACAGCGGCTGGAGGGACACGGCGGCGAGTACGACCGCGGCGACGGCGAGCAGTCTTCTGATGACGCCGAGCTTCTTGAGAGACTTCAACGTGCTTCCTTTCGTGGGGGGTTGTCCGCTGGGCAGGCGCACAGGAAACGGCCTATGGCATGCTCCTGCCAAGCTGGTGCGGATTATGGGGACCGGCCGCCGAACCGGGCAAGAACCGCATTCCGGCCAGCCGCCGCCCCGACCCGCCACCGCGCCCCCCGCCACCGGGCGGAACCCCGCTTACAGTGGAGAGGAGTTCCGGCGTCTTCTGGGGGTGCGGGCGTGGCGAACGGCGGACCCGTCGAGCACGGCTACCCGCATCTGGAGACGGTGCGGGCGGCGATCACCGCGCTCTACAAGCGGCTCTCGTACGACACCATCCACACCTTCGCGACCAGCGTCGCCCCCGCCGACGTGGCCTTCGCCGACGTCGACGACCTGCATCTGGGCGCCCAGCGCGTGGCCCGCGAGATGGTGCGGCACTACCGGCTGCCGGACGCCCGTATGATCGTCGGCTTCCGCGAGATGACTCACGCGGCGCACGTCGAACTCGCCGCGGGGCCCGAGTACTTCATCGAGCTCAACGACCGCTTCCGCACCCACCGCAGGGACATCGGCGCCGCCCTCGCCCACGAGGTGATGCACGTCTATCTGCACCGCCTCGATCTCGCGTTCCCCGGCACCCGCGACAACGAGATCCTCACCGACACGGCCGCCACCTACCTCGGCGCGGGCTGGCTCCTCCTCGACGCCTACCGCGAGGACTCCGCGTCCTCGCAGAAGCTCGGGTATCTGACCCCGGAGGAGTTCGGTTACGTCCTCGCCAAGCGTGCCCTGGTCTTCGGCGAGGACCCCTCGGTGTGGTTCACCAGCCCGCAGGCGTACACCGCGTACACGAAGGGCATGACGCTGGCCCGCCGCGACGAGCAGCAGCCCCCGCTGACCGCGGCGGGCTGGGCGGGCCGCCGCCGCTATGCCAGGGACCGCCGCCGCGCCCAGGACCACCACACCCCCGACCACTCCGGTGTCCCCTACGCCTTCGCGCCCGACGACCGCGGCCCGCTGCGTGTGTCCTTCCCGTGCCCGACCTGCCACCAGCGCATCAGGGTGCCGGTACGCGGCCGGGTGCGGGCACGGTGCGCGCTGTGCCGGACGGTCCTGGAGTGCGACACGTAACGGACGAGCCTCGGGCGCTTCGGGGCGGAAGGGCTGACACCCGCGATGTGCGGGTGAGGCAGAACACCCCAAAAGTCTTTGCCTCGCGGGTCCGTGGCGAGCGAGGGTCGAAGGATGAGCGCGAACGACCCGACCGCACGACTCTTCCCCGCCCTGTACGAGGGGGACGAGGACGCGGTCGTACGGCTGCTGCGCGCGGGAGTGAGCGTCGAGGCGGTCGACGAGGACGGCCAGAGCGCCCTGTACCTGGCGGCGGTGAGCGACCGGCCCGGCATCGTGCGGCTGCTGCTGGCCGGTGGCGCCGAGCCCGACCGCCTCAGCCTGGGCACGGACGCTCCGCTGTGCGGCGCGGCCTGCGGTGGTCACACGGAGGTGGTCCGCGCCCTGCTCGCGGCCGGGGCGAACCCGGACACCGTGGAGGCGTTCGGTTTCACCGCACTGACCTGGGCGCTGCGGCGGGGGCACACCGCCGTGGCGGAGGCGCTCCTCATGGCGGGCGCGGACCCCGACCGGCCCGGCCCGGCGGGCGAGCCCCCGCTGGTGACGGCCGCGCACCGGGGCTCCGTCGGCTGCGTACGGGCTCTGCTCGCGCACGGGGCGGGCGCGCGGGGCGAGGCGCTGGCGGAGGCCCGCCGCCTGCTCGGCGTGGGCATCGAGGTCGAACTCAAGGGGAGTCTGGCCCGCACGCACGGCCCCGGCCACCCCTCGGTCACCCACCGCCACCCGTCGCCCGAGGGCATGACCATCGAGGTCCAGCTCCTGGACGCCCGGGGACGGCCCTTCGCCGGAGACGACCTCCAGACCGGCCACGCGGAGATCACCACCCTGCTGAAGGCGAGCACGACACGCCCCGGACGCTGAACGCCGGGTGTTCCGGGCCGGCACGGCTTCGCGCACGCCGGCTCCCGGACGTGGACGGGACGCCGCCTGGTCCCCGCCGAGCGCCGTCGGCCGACCCGACGTCCCCGTCTTCGCCCCCTGGGGTGCCGCCCCCGGGGAGCCTCCGCCGCGGGGCCGGCGGGGACAACGGGGCGGGACAACGACGGGCCTCCTACCGTGCGCCGTACACCGCCCCCGGAGTCTGTGCCGCCGTCAGGAGTTTCCTGGCCGTTTCGCCGGCCTCCGCCGGGGTCCACCTGGCTCCGTTGTCGGCGCTCGGGCCCGGTCGCCAGCCCTCCATCACGGTGATCCGGCCGCCCTCGGTCTCGAAGACGCGGCCGGTGACCCCGGCGCTCGCGGCCGATCCGAGCCAGACGACCAGCGGCGAGACATTGCCGGGGGCCATGGCGTCGAAGCCACTGCCCGGGGCGGACATGGTGTCGGCGAAGGTCCGCTCGGTCATCCGGGTGCGGGCGGCCGGGGCGATGGCGTTGACGTGGACGCCGTACCGTCCCATCTCGGCGGCCGCGACCAGCGTCAGGGCGACGATGCCGGCCTTGGCTGCGCTGTAGTTGCCCTGCCCGACCGACCCCAGCAGGCCCGCTCCGCTGCTGGTGTTGACGACACGGGCGTCGGGCGCGCGGCCCGCCTTCGCCTCCGCCCGCCAGTGCGCCGCCGCCTGCCTGAGCGGCAGGAAGTGCCCCTTCAGATGGACCCGCATCACGGCGTCCCAGTCGTACTCGTCGAGGTTGACCAGCATCCGGTCGCGCAGGAACCCGGCGTTGTTGACGAGCGTGTCGAGACGCCCGTACGTCTTCAGGGCGGTGCGGAGGAGGGACTCGGCGCCCTCGGTCGTGGCGATGTCGCCGCCGTGGGCCACCGCTTCGCCGCCCGCCGCCCGGATCTCCTCGGCCACCTGCCGGGCCGGGCTGTCCGGTCCGGGGGTGCCGTCGAGACCGACGCCGAGGTCGTTCACGACGAGCCGGGCGCCCTCGGCGGCATACGCCAGCGCGTGCGCCCTGCCGAGCCCGCGGCCCGCGCCCGTGACGATCACGACCCGCCCCTCACACAGCAATCGTGCGCTCATACCGCTTCTCCCTGCTGGTCCTTGTTGGCGGTGGCGGCGTCGAGGAAGGCGGGCCTCTCCCCGCCTCCGTGGACGAGGATCGAGGCACCGCTGATGTAGGCGGCGGCGTCCGAGGCGAGGAAGACGGCTGCGGCGCCGACGTCGGACGGCCGGGCGAGGCGGCCCAGCGGGACGGTGCGGGCGACGGCGGCGATGCCGTCCTCGCCGCCGTAGTGCAGATGGGCGAGTTCGGTGCGGACCATGCCGACGACCAGGGTGTTGACCCGGATCCGGGGCGCCCACTCGACGGCCATCGAACGGGCCAGGTTCTCCAGTCCCGCCTTGGCCGCGCCGTAGGCCGCGGAACCGGGCGAGGGGCGCGACCCGCTGACGCTGCCGATCATCACGATGGAGCCCCGGGCCCGCCGGAGGTGCTCGTACGCGGCGATCGACGCGGTGAGCGGGGCGGTGAGGTTGAGCTCGATCACCCGGGCATGCCGCTCGGCGTCCGCCTCGGCCAGCGGCCGGTAGGGGGCGCCGCCCGCGTTGTTGACCAGGACGTCGAGCCGGGGCAGGGCGTCGAAGAAGGCCCGCACCGCGGCCGGGTCGCGCAGGTCGACGGGGACGAAGTCGGCGTCCTCGAGGGGGACTTCGGGTGGCCGGCGGGCGCAGACCACGACGTGTGCGCCGGCCCGCGCGAAGGCCTGTGCGATGCCCGCCCCGACTCCTCTGGTGCCGCCGGTGACGACGACGGTCCGGCCGCCGAGGTCCACGGCGGCGCCTTCGCGGTCCTCGGTGTCCACGTTGTCCACAGGGCCTCCCGCACGGCCGCGATCGCTGCTAGCTTCGCATCACACCTAACAAACGTTTGGTGGAAAGGTAGCTGATGCGCCCATGGGTGTCTCCACCTCGTCCCCGGAAAAGGGGATTTCCGTCGTCACGGTCGACTTCCCGCCGGTGAACGCACTGCCGGTGCGGGGCTGGTTCGACCTCGCCGACGCCGTGCGCGCGGCGGGCGGCGACCCCGGGATCCGCTGCGTGGTCCTCGGAGCCGAGGGACGCGGTTTCAACGCGGGCGTCGACATCAAGGAGATGCAGCGCGACACCTCCGGTCACGGCGCGCTGATCGGCGCCAACCGCGGCTGCGCCGAGGCCTTCGCGGCGGTGTACGAGTGCGAGGTGCCCGTCGTCGCGGCGGTGCACGGCTTCTGCCTGGGCGGCGGCATAGGACTCGTGGGGAACGCGGACGCGATCGTGGCGAGCGAGGACGCCACCTTCGGCCTGCCGGAGCTGGACCGCGGGGCGCTCGGCGCGGCCACGCATCTGGCCCGGCTCGTCCCCCAGCACCTGATGCGCGCCCTGTACTACACCTCGCGCACGGCGACCGCGGCCGAGCTGCACACGCACGGCTCGGTGTGGAGGGTCGTACCGCGCGAGGGACTGCGGGCGGCCGCGCTGGAGCTGGCACGCGAGATAGCCGCCAAGGACGGGCACCTGATCCGTCTCGCCAAGGCCGCCATCAACGGCATCGACCCCGTCGACGTGCGCCGCAGCTACCGCTTCGAGCAGGGCTTCACCTTCGAGGCCAATCTCGCCGGAGTGGCCGACCGCGTCCGCGACACCTTCGGCAAGGAGGCCCCCCGGTGAGCGACAAGACCATGTCGGCGCAGGACGTCGTCGGCCGGCTGGAGAGCGGGATGACCCTCGGCATCGGCGGCTGGGGCTCGCGCCGCAAACCGATGGCCCTGGTGAGAGCACTGCTCCGTACCGAGATCACCGATCTCACCGTCGTGGCGTACGGCGGCCCGGACGTCGGCCTGCTCGCCGCCGCCGGACGGATCCGCACGCTCGTCACCGCGTTCGCGACGCTCGACTCCGTCCCGCTCGAACCGCATTACCGCGCGGCCCGCGAGCGCGGCGCGTTCGAGCTGACGGAGGTGGACGAGGCGATGTTCATGTGGGGGCTGCACGCGGCGGCGAACCGGCTGCCGTTCCTGCCGGTGCGCGCGGGTCTCGGCTCGGACGTGATGCGGGTCAACCCGGGTCTGCGGACGGTCACCTCGCCGTATCCCGACCCGGGATCGGGGATACGGGAGGAGCTCGTCGCGATGCCCGCGCTGCGCCTGGACGCGGCCCTGGTCCACCTGAACCGCGCGGACCGCCTGGGCAACGGCCAGTACCTGGGCCCGGACCCGTACTTCGACGACCTGTTCTGCGAGGCCGCGGACACGGCGTACGTCTCCTGCGAGCGGATCGTCGACACGGCGGAGCTGACCAAGGAGGCCGCGCCGCAGACCCTGCTGGTCCAGCGGTCGTCCGTGACGGGCGTGGTGGAGACTCCGAACGGCGCGCACTTCACCTCGTGCGTCCCGGACTACGGGCGGGACGAGGCATTCCAGAAGCTGTACGCGACCACGCCGTACGCCGAGTTCGCCGAGCGGTTCCTCGGCGGCGGCGAACACGCCTATCAGAGCGCCGTCCAGGCCTGGCAGAGGGAGGGGGACCAATGAGCGCCGACCGAGCCGAGTACTGCGTGATCGCCTGTGCCGAGGCCTGGCGGGACAACGGCGAGGTACTCGCCAGTCCCATGGGCCTGATCCCGTCCATCGGCGCCCGGCTGGCCCGGCGCACCTTCTCGCCCGACCTGCTGCTGACCGACGGCGAGGCGCTGCTCGTCGGCCTCGACGGCACCCCGGAGGGCTGGCTGCCGTACCGCAGACATCTGACCGCGGTGACCGGCGGGCGGCGGCACGTGATGATGGGCGCGAGCCAGATCGACCGCTTCGGCAACCAGAACATCTCCTGCGTCGGCGACTGGTCCCGGCCCCGGCGCCAGCTGCTGGGCGTGCGCGGCGCCCCGGTCAACACCCTGAACAATCCGACCAGTTACTGGATCCCGAAGCATTCCCCGCGCGTCTTCGTGGAGCGGGTCGACATGGTGTGCGGGGTGGGGTACGACCGGGCCGCCGCCGCCGGGCCGAGCGCCACCCGCTTCCATCGCCTCCCCCGGGTGGTGACCGACCTCGCCGTCCTCGACTTCGCGACGCCGGACCACTCGATGCGGCTGGTGTCCGTCCACCCGGGTGTCACCGCCGAGCAGGTCGGGGAGGCGACGGGGTTCGAGCTGACGATCCCGGACAAGGTGCCGTTCACCCGCGAACCGACCGCGGAGGAGCTGGAGTTGATCCGCACGGTGATCGACCCGAAGGGCCTGCGGAACCGGGAGGTACCCGATCCGGGGAGTGCCGCCCGGGGCGGGGAAATACCCGGCGGGGGCAGCGACGCGCGGAACCCGGAGACACCTGGCGGAGCCCGGGACCGGGAAACGGCCGGCGAAGGCGGCGGCCCGCGGGACCGGGGTGTCCCCGGTGGTGCGCGTGGGGGTGGGCGCTGATGGAGACCGCGCTGACCGGGCTCGTCGGCGTCCGGCATCCCATCGTGCAGACGGGCATGGGCTGGGTGGCGGGGCCCCGGCTGGTCTCGGCGACGGCGGACGCGGGCGCGCTGGGCATCCTGGCCTCCGCGACGATGACACTCGACCAGCTCCGCGACGCGGTGCGGGAGGTCAAGTCCCGTACGGACCGGCCCTTCGGCGTGAATCTGCGCGCCGATGCCGGGGACGCCGGCGACCGGGTGCGGATCATCGTCGACGAGGGCGTGCGCGTCGCGTCGTTCGCGCTCGCCCCCTCCCGCGAACTGATCGCCGGGCTGAAGGAGGCGGGCGTGATCGTCGTGCCGTCCGTCGGCGCCCGGCGGCACGCCGAGAAGGTGGCCGCCTGGGGCGCCGACGCGGTGATCGTGCAGGGCGGCGAGGGCGGCGGCCACACCGGGGAGGTGGCGACGAGCGTGCTGCTGCCGCAGGTGGTGGACGCCGTGGACATCCCGGTGGTGGCGGCGGGCGGCTTCCACGACGGGCGGGGGCTGGTGGCGGCGCTGGCTTACGGGGCGGCGGGCATCGCGATGGGCACGCGTTTCCTGCTGACCTCCGACTCGACCGTCCCCGACGCGGTGAAGGCGAGGTATCTGGCGGCGACGGTGAAGGACGTCACCGTGACGACGGCTGTCGACGGGCTGCCGCACCGCATGCTGCGCAGTGAACTCGTCGACGCCCTGGAGGGTGCGGGCCGTACGAGGGCGTTCGTCCAGGCCGTGCGGCGCGCGGCCGGATTCCGGCGGATCTCCGGCCTGTCCTGGTCCCGGATGATCCGCGACGGCCTCGCCATGAAGCACGGCAGGGACCTGTCGTGGAGTCAGGTCCTGCTCGCCGCCAACACCCCGATGCTCCTCAAGGCGTCGATGGTGGACGGCCGGACGGATCTCGGGGTGATGGCGTCGGGACAGGTCGCGGGGGTGATCGAGGATCTCCCGTCGTGCGCGGAACTGGTCGAACGGGTGATGGCCGAGGCCCGGGAAACCCTCAACTCCCTTGCTGTGAAGGGTGCTTCACTGCGGGGATGACTCAACCGATCCGAGAACCGCGAGTCCCGGCGGCTGACGTCCGTCCCGGGCGTCAGAGCCGCTCGATGATCGTCACGTTCGCCTGGCCGCCGCCCTCGCACATCGTCTGAAGTCCGAACCGGCCGCCGGTCCGCTCCAGTTCGTGCAGCAGGGTCGTCATCAGCCGCACGCCCGTGGCGCCGAGGGGATGGCCGAGGGCGATCGCGCCGCCGTTGACGTTGACCTTCTCCGGGTCGGCGCCGGTCTCCTTGAGCCAGGCGAGGACGACCGGGGCGAAGGCCTCGTTGATCTCGACGAGATCGATGTCGCCGATGGACATGCCGGTCTTCTTCAGGGCGTACGCGGTGGCCGGGATCGGGGCCGAGAGCATCCTGATGGGATCCTCGCCGCGCACCGAGAGGTGGTGCACGCGGGCTCGGGGGATCAGGCCGTGTTCGCGGACCGCGTGCTCGGAGGCGAGCAGCATCGCGGCGGCGCCGTCGGAGACCTGGGAGGAGCAGGCGGCCGTGATGGTGCCGCCTTCGACGACCGGGTTCAGGGCCGCCATCTTCTCCAGGGTGGTGTCCCGGCGGGGGCCCTCGTCGACGGTGACCCGGTCGTGGGCGACGGTCTCGCGGGCGAAGCGGCCCTCGTCGACGGCGCGGATCGCCCGCTGGTGGGAGCGGAGGGCGAACTCCTCCTGGTCGCGGCGGCTGATGCCCCATTTGGCGGCGATGAGTTCGGCGCCGTGGAACTGGTTGACGGGGCGGTCTCCGTAGCGGGCGCGCCAGCCCTCGCTGCCCGCGAAGGGGCCCTCGGTGAGGCCGAGCGGTTCGGCGGCCTGGCGGGAGGCGAAGGCGATGGGTATCTGGCTCATGTTCTGCACGCCGCCGGCGACGACGAGGTCCTGGGTGCCGGAGAGGACGCCCTGGGCGGCGAAGTGCACGGCCTGCTGGGAGGACCCGCACTGCCGGTCGACGGTGACGCCCGGCACCTCCTCGGGCAGTCCGGCCGCCAGCCAGCTGGTGCGAGCGATGTCCCCGGCCTGTGGTCCGACCGTGTCCAGGCAGCCGAAGACGACGTCCTCGACGGCTGCCGGGTCCACGCCGGACCGTTCGACCAGGGCCCTGAGCACGTGCGCGCCGAGGTCGGCCGGGTGGACCCCGCTCAGCCCTCCCCTGCGCCGCCCGACGGGCGTGCGGACCGCTTCGACGATGTAGGCCTCGGCCATGACGACTCCCTTGCGGACGTGGGTGGTTCGCGCGTGGTTCGCTTACGTCTCCTCGCGGACGGAGATGCCGTCGAGCACCATCGACAGGTACTGCCGGGCGATCTCCTCCGGGCTGTGCTGACCGCCGGGCCGGTACCAGGAGGCGGCGACCCACACGGTGTCGCGCACGAACCGGTAGGTGAGGCGGATGTCGAGGTCGGCCCGGAAGACCTCGGCGTCGACTCCGCGTTCCAGGGTGCTCAGCCACGCCTTCTCGAAGTTGCGCTGGGACTCGGCGAGGAAGGCGAAGCGCTGCTGTGCGGCGAGGTGCCGGGCCTCCTTCTGGTAGATCGCGACGGCCGCGCGGTGCCGGTCGATCTCCCGGAAGGATTCGGTGACCAGTGCCTCCAGGGTTTCCCGGGGGCCGAGTTCGGAGTCCAGGACGGTGTCGTAGCCGTCCCAGAGCTCGTCGAGGAAGGTCCGCAGGATCTCCTCCAGCATCGATTCCTTGGAGTCGAAGTGGTAGTAGAGACTGCCCGCGAGCATCCCGGCCTCGTCCGCGATCTTGCGGACGGTGGTGGCGTTGTAGCCCTGTTCGGCGAACACCTCGGCGGCGGTGCCGAGCAGTTCGCGGCGGCGCTCCGGGGTGGCGGTCACCTGGGGCTTCTTCTTGGTAGGCACACGGTCATTGTCGCCCTATGGGTGCTGGCTGCTCACGGACACGACCTCGCCGGTCAGATACGAGGAGTAGCCGGAGGCGAGGAACACGATCACGTTGGCCACCTCCCAGGGTTCGGCGTACCGGCCGAAGGCCTCGCGGGCGGTCAGTTCCTCCAGCAGTTCGGGGGTGGTGACCTTCACCAGGTGGGGGTGCATGGCGAGGCTGGGCGAGACGGCGTTGACCCGCACCCCGTACGCGGCGGCCTCGATCGCGGCGCAGCGGGTGAGCGCCATGACACCTGCCTTCGCGGCGGCGTAGTGGGCCTGTCCGGACTGGGCGCGCCAGCCGACGACGGAGGCGTTGTTGACGACGACTCCGCCGTGGCCGCGCTCCCTGAGCCGCCGCAGCGCGGCGCGGGTACAGCGGAACGTGCCGTTCAGGGTCACGTCGAGGACCTTCGACCACTGTTCGTCGGTCATGTCGACGAGGGGTGAGGTGCCGCCGAGGCCCGCGTTGTTGACGACGATGTCGAGTCGGCCGTGGAGGTCGGCGGCGGTGTCGAAGAGGGCCTGGACCTGGTCCTCGGCGGTGACGTCGCAGGGCAGTGCGGTCACCTTGCCGGGGCCGAACTCCGCTGCCAGGGTCTCGGCGGTCTCCTTGAGCCGGCGGGTGTGCGCGTCGCTGATCAGGACGCGCGCGCCCTCCTCCAGGAACCGGCGTGCCGTGGCCCCGCCGATGCCTGCGCCCGCCGCGGCGGTGATGACGGCGGTGCGGCCCTTCAGCAGCCCGTGCCCGGGTACGTACGCCGGACTCTCGACGTCGTTCATGACCCCAAGCTAACCTACCAAACACTTGTTAGGGAACCTTGCCGTCACTCCCGGGACCCTCTCCCAAGCCGACCGGGAAACCCCGCCCGGGACGGCGTCGCCCACCCTGGGCCCACGCCGTCCGGAGCCCGCCGCCGAAAGGTGCCGCCGATGGATCTCACCCGCTCCCCCGCCGACGAGGCGTTCCGTGCCGAGGCCCGCGCCTGGCTCGACGCCCATGTCCCGGCGGCTCCGCTGCCCTCCCTGGAGACCGCGGAGGGCTTCGCAGCTCATCGCGCGTGGGAGGCCGAACTGGCTGCGGACCGCTGGTCGGTGGTGTCGTGGCCGGCGGAGTACGGCGGCCGGGACGCGGACCTCGTGCGCTGGCTGGCCTTCGAGGAGGAGTACCACGCGGCGGGCGCGCCCGGCCGGGTCGGGCAGAACGGCGTCAGCCTCCTCGCGCCGACCCTCTTCGACCACGGCACCGCGGAGCAACGCGCGCGGGTGCTGCCGCCGATGGCGACGGGCGAGGTGGTCTGGGCGCAGGCGTGGTCCGAGCCCGAGGCGGGCTCGGACCTGGCGTCGCTGAGGTCGCGCGCGGTGCGCGCGGACGGCGGCTGGCGCTTGACGGGCCACAAGACATGGTCGTCGCGGGCCGCGTTCGCCGACCGCGCGTTCGGCCTGTTCCGCAGCGAGCCGGGTCTGGCGAAGCCCCATCAGGGCCTGACGTATCTGATGTTCGACCTGAGCGCGCCGGGTGTGACGGTCCGCCCCATCGGGCGCCTGGACGGCAGGCCGGCCTTCGCGGAGCTGTTCCTGGACGAGGTGTTCGTCCCCGACGAGGACGTGATCGGCGAGCCGGGGCAGGGCTGGCGGGTGGCGATGTCGACGGCGGGCAACGAACGCGGTCTGACGCTGCGTTCGCCGGGCCGTTTCCTGGCCGCCGCCGACCGGCTGGCCGCGTTGTGGCGCACCCACGGCGACCCGTCCGACTCGGCGCTGCGCGACCGGGTGGCCGACGCGGTGATCGGCGCCCGCGCCTACCAGCTCTTCACGTACGCCAACGCCTCGCGGTTCCTCGAAGGGAGTGGGGGCGCCCCCGCTCGAGCGGAGCCGAGAGTGGGGGACGTCGGCCCGGAGTCCAGCCTGAACAAGGTGTTCTGGTCGGAACTCGACATCGCGCTGCACGAGACGGCGCTCGATCTGCTGGGTGCCGAGGGCGAGTTGGCGGACACCGAGTGGTCCGAGGGACATGTGTTCTCGCTCGCGGGCCCCATCTACGCGGGCACCAACGAGATCCAGCGCGACATCATCGCCGAGCGGCTGCTCGGCCTCCCGAAGGGCCGCCGCTGATGCGCTTCCTCCTCGACGCCGAACAGCGCGCCTTCGCCGACTCCCTGGACGCGATGTTGACCTCCGCGGACACGCCGTCGGCCGTACGGGCGTGGGCCGACGGCGACCACGCGCCCGGCCGGTCCCTGTGGTCGCGGCTCGCCGACGCGGGGGTCTTCGCGCTGGCGGTCCCGGAGGCCTACGAGGGGGTGGGCCCGCTGCCCGTGGAACTGACGGTCGCGTTCGTGGAGTTGGGGCGGCACGCGGTTCCGGGTCCGGTGGTGGAGACGGTCGCCGCGGCCGTTCTGCTGAGCGAACTGGGCGAACTGGGCGAGCCGGGCCCGGCGGAGCGGCTGCTGCCGGGGCTGGCCTCGGGCAAGAGCGTCGCCACGCTGGCCCCGGCCGGCGGGTACGCGCTCGACGCGGACGCGGCGAAGGTCCTGCTCGCGGTGGACGGCGACGGTCTGCGGCTCGCGCCCGGCCACGGCCCGGTGCGGGCGTCCGTGGACCGGGCCCGGCGGCTCGCCCTTCCGGCGGCGGGCGGCGAGCTCCTGGCCACGGGCCCGCAGGTCACCCGCGCCGTTCGCCGGGCCCTGACCTGGGCCCGGCTCGCCACCGCCGCCCAGGCCCTCGGGGTCGGCCTCGCGCTCCTCGACCGGACCGTCGAATACGTCGGGCAGCGCACGCAGTTCGGTGTTCCCGTCGGCTCGTTCCAGGCGGTCAAGCACCGGCTCGCGGACGCGATGATCGCCCTGGAGTTCGCGCGCCCGCTGCTGTTCGGCGCCGCGCTGTCGATGGCACCGGCGGACGTGGCCGCCGCGAAGGTCACGGCGGGCGAGGCCGCGTACAGCACGGCCCGGACGGCGCTGCAACTGCACGGCGCGATCGGCTACACGGCCGAGTACGACCTGTCCCTCTGGTTCACCAAGGCCCGCGCCCTGCGGACGGCCTGGGGCACCCCGGCCGAGTGCAGGGCCGAGGCGCTGGCCGGTCTCAGTGGTGGTCGTCCCCGCTCGTGATCTCCCGGTACTCCTTCGCCGTCGGCTTCGGGATCCGGGTGCCGGGCCCGTACAGGGCGCGCGCCAGCCGGGCGCGCAGTCTCCGGGCGGGTCCGACCCGGCGGACCACTCCGTTGGCGTCGACGAGCGGGCCCACCTCGTAGGGCGGCGTCTGTTCGTGCTGGGTGAGGGTGAACCGCTGTGCCGGGGTGAGCGGTTCGTGGACCTCGACGTACTCGCCGTGCGGCAGGAGCTTGATGATGCCGGACTCGCGTCCGTGCAACACCTTGTCGTGGTCGGCGCGTTGCAGCCCGAGGCAGACCCGTTTCGTGACGACGTAGGCGAGGGCGGGCCCGGCGAAGACGGCGACGCGGACGAACCAGGTGATCGCGTTGATCGACAGATGGAAGTGGGTGGCCCACAGGTCGTTGCCGCCGCCGACCAGCAGGACGGCGTACAGCGTCAGCCAGGCGACGCCGAGCGCGGTGCGGGTGGGCACGTTGCGGGGCCGGTCCAGGATGTGGTGCTCGCGCCGGTCGCCGGTGACCCATGCCTCGATGAACGGGTAGACGGCGATGGCGGTCATGATGAGCGGGAAGAGCGAGAAGGGGATGAAGACGCCCAACTGGAGTGTGTGGCCGAAGGCGTTGATCTCCCATCCCGGCATCACCCGGATCAGTCCCTCGGAGAATCCGAGGTACCAGTCGGGCTGGGCGCCGGTGGTCACCAGGTCGGGGCGGTAGGGCCCGAAGGCCCATACGGGGTTGATGGTGGCGATCGCTCCCATGATCGCCAGGACCCCGAAGACCAGGAAGAAGAAACCGCCGGCCTTGGCCATGTAGACCGGCATGAACGGCATGCCGACGACCGACTTCTGGTCACGTCCGGGCCCCGGATACTGCGTGTGCTTGTGGTAGAAGACCAGGATCAGATGGGCGACGACCAGTCCCAGCATGATGCCCGGCAGCAGCAGGACATGGATGGGGAAGAACCTCGGGATGATGTCGTGCCCCGGGAACTCCCCGCCGAAGAGGAAGAAGGAGATGTACGTCCCCACGACCGGGATCGACAGGATGGCGCCCTGCGCGAAGCGGACGCCGGTGCCGGAGAGCAGGTCGTCGGGGAGCGAGTAGCCGGTCAGTCCGGTGATGAGGCCGAGCATCAGCAAGGTCCAGCCGAACAGCCAGTTGACCTCGCGCGGCTTGCGGAACGCGCCGGTGAAGAACACCCGCATCATGTGCGTGAGCATCCCGGCGAGGAAGACGAGCGCCGCCCAGTGGTGGATCTGCCGGATCAGCAGTCCGCCGCGCACGTCGAAGCTGATGTCGAGCGTGGACTCGTACGCCCGCGTCATGATGATGCCGTTCAGCGGCCCGTACGAGCCGTGGTAGACGACCTCGACGCCGCTCGGCTCGAAGAACAGGGTGAGATAGACGCCGGTGATGATCAGGACGAGGAAGCTGTAGAGGCAGACCTCGCCCAGCATGAACGACCAGTGGTCCGGGAAGACCTTGCGCATATTGGCCTTGGCCAGCGAGTAGACGCCCAGCCGCCCGTCGGCCCAGTCGGCGAGCCGCTCGCCCTTACCGGTCTCGGCTCGTCGCCGGGTACCTGAAGTCTCGTCGTTCCGGGTTGAGTTGATCTCTCGCGCACCCATAAGCCGCCCCCTCGGCCCACCAGGGTGGCACGCCCCTTCCCGGAAGCCAACGGTGCGACGTACGCCAAGCCGAGGAAACGCTCATGGGGCCGAGCGGATCACGGCGACGGGACCCGGCGCCCGGAGTGCGGCGTCGTCGTGGGTCAGCAGCACGGCGTCGTACCGCCCGAGCACCCGGCCCCCCACCTCGGCGGACTCTCCGAGCGCGACGACCAGAACGGCCGGTCCCGCCGGGACGAGGACGGGCACCCCGGGATGCAGCACCTCGACCTCCGGCGCCGGCGGACCGTCCCGGCGCCACATGACGTTGAGGTTCACGACCGGGCCCGCGAGCAGCCGGCAGTCGGTGGGCAGGTCCCCGGGAAAGCGCTGGGGCACGTACCGGGTGTCCACGCGCCGGTGCTCGCCGCCGACGGTCAGGTCCATGCCGACGCCCTCGACCATGGTGAGGATCCGGTCCACCCCGGTGAACGCCGAGAACGGCCCGTCGGCATCGACGTCGGCCAGGCTCACCCGCCACGCGAAGCCGGACATGTCCGCGCCCTCGGGCCGGACGACGATCTCCCGGGTGACCCCGCCGCCGTTCTTCCAGGGCACGGCGGTCCGCCCCGCCGCGGGCAGCAGGTCCACGGTCACGCGACGATCCCGTGGGCCCGCGCCGCCGCCAGCCACTGCGGGAACTCCGCCACCAGGCGGTCGTACAGCTCCCCGTCGGTCACCTTCCGCGGATCCGAACCGGCGTGGAAGAAACCGGCGTTGTCGACGACCCGCTTCCGCGGCACCGCCAAATCGTCGAGCTTGCGCAGGAACTCGAACTGGCGGCTGCCCGGATCGCCGAACCCTATGAACTGCCAGAACAGCGGCAGCCGGGCCGCCTTGCACAAGTACCGTTCGGCGGCGAGTTTGTTGATCGGCCCCCCGTCGGTCTGGAAGACGACGAGGGCCGGGGCATCGGACCCGCTGTCGAGATAGTGGTCGATGACGGCGTCCATCGCGAGGTGATAGCTGGTCCTGCCCATGTGCCCGAGCCCGGCCGCGATCCGTTCGATCCGCCCCTGGTGGTTGTCGAGCGCGATGTCGGTGACCGCGTCGACGTCCGTGGAGAAGAAGACGACCGGGACGGTGCCGTCGTCGTCGAGGTGGGCGGACAGACCGAGCACCCGGTCGGCGAGGGCCTGCACGCTGCCGTCGTCGTAGTACGGCTTCATCGAGCCCGAGTAGTCGACCACCAGGTACACGGCGGCCCGTTGTCCGCTCAGCCCGTGCTTGGTGAGGCAGACCCCGGCGCTCTTGTACGCGCCGACCAGCGCGGGCGCGGTCTCCTCGACCTTGGTGAGGCTGATTCCGGCCATACGGGGCTCCCGTCGCGCGAGGGTCACGGAACGCCGAGATTACGTCACGGTGTCGGCCCGCCCGCCTCACGGACCCCGCCGTTCCCCTGCGCCCGGAGTGTCGCTATTTTGATCTTCGCCGTCCCCACCGGCTCACCGTTACCCCTTACCCGTGCGTTCCGAGGAGCCGGCCGTGGAGTCCGAGTCCGCCGTCACCACCTGCTACCGCCACCCCAAGGTGGAGTCGCATGTGCGCTGCACCCGCTGCGACCGCTACATATGCCCGAGCTGCATGCGCGAGGCGGCCGTCGGCCATCAGTGCGTGGAGTGCGTGAAGGAGGGCGCGAAGTCCGTCCGGCAGGCCCGCACGGCCTTCGGCGGCAGGATCTCGACGGTGCCCGCGGTGACGTACACCCTCATCGGCCTCAATCTGCTGGCCTACCTGGCCGAACTGCTCCGCTCGTCGGTCGTGGACCGGTTCGAGATGCTCGGCGCGGGTCTGGTGGACGGAGACGGGATCCACTATCTCTGGGACGCCGTGTACTCCCCGGACTACCACGCGGAAGGCCTGGTCAACGGGGAGTGGTACCGGCTGCTGACCGGCGCGTTCCTCCATCTGCCGCCCACCGAGGGCACCTTCGGGATCGCTCACATCGCGATGAACATGTTCGCGCTGTGGAACATCGGCCGGACCGTCGAGGCCCAGCTCGGCCGGGTCCGCTACCTCGCCCTGTATCTGCTGTCGGCGCTCGGCGGCTCGGTCCTCGTGCTGCTGATCGCACCCGACGAGCACACGGTCGGCGCGTCGGGCGCGATCTTCGGCATCGGCGCCGCGTACTACGTGATGGCGCGCCGGTTCGGCACGGACATGGGGGGCGTCAACCGGTTCATGGGGGGCCTGCTGATCTGGCTGCTGATCTCGGCGGGGCTCACGTCCTGGCAGGGTCACCTGGGCGGCCTGCTGGCGGGCGGGGTCGTGACGGCGGCCTTCGCGTACGCTCCCCGCAACCGCTGGCGGGCGGCGGTCCAGGCGGCCGTCTGCGTGGGGCTTCTCACACTGCTGGTGGTCCTCGCGGTGCTCAAGGTGTCGGCCCTGAGGAACGGCTCCGTGTAGAGGGGCCCGAGGGCGGGCACGCCCGCCGCGGCGCGGGCTGCGGCCCAGGGCCGCAGGACGGGCAACAGCCCCTGCCCGCACCCGTGTCGGGCCCCGCGCGGGCGCAGCGCGGGCCCTGCACGCGACGCCCGACCGGCCGTGCCCCGGGTGGCTTGCCCGGGTGGCGCACGCGTGCCGCCCGAAGGGCACAGGCGTGCTGTACCCGTGCGGCATCCCGGCTTCCCCACCCGTACGCCATCCCTGCGTACCCTGTGCGTCATGAAACGTGCGGGTTGCCTGTTGTTCGCCGTCGTCCCCGTACTGGTCACGGCGGCGGTCTACTTCGCCACGCCCGAGCACACGTCCACGGCCGACGACAAGGGCTCGGCGTCCGTGTCGCAGCAGGCCCGCGAGAAGGCCAAGGCCAAGGCCGAGCGGACGGCCGACGACGAGGTCGTCGCCGACATGCCGGCGGGTCTCGCCGCTCCGGACAAGAAGGAGCTGGCGCAGGAGATCGTGGCGAGTGCCGAGAACTCCACGCTGAAGTGGCACGAGGCGTACCGCTACATCGAGGACATCGGTGACGGCCAGGGCTACACGGCGGGCATCGTCGGCTTCTGCACCGGCACCCACGACCTGCTCACCCTCGTCCAGCGCTACACCGACCAGCATCCGGACAACGGGCTCGCCCGCTATCTCCCGGCCCTGCGCAAGGTCGACGGCACGGACTCCCACGAGGGCCTGGACCCGGGCTTTCCCGCGGCCTGGCGCCACGAGGCCACCCTCGCCGCCTTCCGCAAGGCCCAGGACCACGAACGCGACAGCGTCTACTTCGACCCCGCCGTCCGGCTCGCCAAGCTCGACGGTCTCGGCACACTCGGCCAGTTCATCTACTACGACGCCATGGTGCTGCACGGTCCCGGCACCAGCGACAACAGCTTCTACGGGCTGCGCGAGCGCGCCATGCGCGAGGCGAACCTGCCGTCCGACGGCAGCGACGAGAAGGCGTACCTCGACATCTTCCTGGACATCCGCCGCGAGGCCATGAAGGCCAAGAACCCGAAGCGCGACACCACGCGCATCGACACGGCCCAGCGCCAGTTCCTCTACGACGGGAACCTCGACCTGCACACACCGCTGCAGTGGAAGGTGTACGGCGAGACGTACCGCGTGCCCTAGCGCGGGCCCTCGCCGCATCCGGGCCGGGTGCACCCGGCCCGGCGTTCCCGGTCGCGTTCACCTGCGCCGGACTCCCCTGTCCGCGCGGCAGGACGGAAGCCGGCACCGAGGACAGCGCGGTGGAGTTCCCCGCCACCTGGACGAGTTGACCCCGAGAAGCACCCGGGCATGCGGCGGCGCCTGCCAGGTCGTCCGGTCGGGGACAGTGAGGCAGGCGCCGTCTCGTGTTCCGCACGCCTTTGTGCGGGACGTTTTTGAGTGACCGTCAGGTCACGCGTTCTCGGGTCAGACCATCAGCGAGCGGTCCGTGGGACGGATCGGGGCCGGCAGGTCGCTCGCACCGGTGAGGAAGCGGTCGACACCACGGGCGGCCGAGCGGCCCTCCGCGATGGCCCAGACGATGAGGGACTGGCCGCGGCCCGCGTCACCGGCGACGTACACGCCGGGAACGTTGGTCGCGAAGTCGGCGTCGCGGGCGATGTTGCCGCGCTCGTCGAGCTCCAGACCGAACTGGGAGACCACGCCGTTCTCGACGTCCGTGCCGGTGAAGCCCATCGCCAGCGTCACCAGCTGGGCGGGGATCTTGCGCTCCGTGCCCGGCTTCTGGTTCAGCTTGCCGCCGGTGAACTCTACCTCGACCAGGTGCAGCCACTGGACGTTGCCGTCCTCGTCGCCCTCGAAGTGGGTGGTGTTGACGGAGTAGACCCGCTCACCGCCCTCCTCGTGCGCGGAGGTGACCTTGTAGAGCATCGGGAACGTCGGCCAGGGCTGGCCCGGGTTCCGCTCCTCGCCCGGCCGCGGCATGATCTCCAGCTGCGTGACCGAGGCCGCGCCCTGGCGGTGGGCGGTGCCCACGCAGTCCGCGCCCGTGTCACCGCCGCCGATGACCACGACGTGCTTGCCCTCGGCGGTGATCGGGGGCGCCACGAAGTCGCCCTCCTGCACCTTGTTGGCCAGCGGCAGGTACTCCATGGCCTGGTGGATGCCGTTCAGCTCCCGCCCGGGGACGGGCAGGTCACGGGCGGTCGTCGCGCCGGCGGCGATGACCACGGCGTCGTACCGCTTGCGCAGGTCCGTCGCCTTGAGGTCGCGGCCGATCTCGATGCCCGTGCGGAAGCGGGTGCCCTCCGCGCGCATCTGCTCGATGCGGCGGTTGATGTGCCGCTTCTCCATCTTGAACTCGGGGATGCCGTAGCGCAGCAGGCCGCCGACGCGGTCGGCACGCTCGTACACGGCGACCGTGTGACCGGCCCGCGTGAGCTGCTGCGCCGCGGCGAGACCGGCGGGGCCCGAACCGATGACCGCGACCGTCTTGCCCGACAGGCGCTCGGGGATCTGCGGGGCGACGTCGCCCGTGTCCCACGCCTTGTCGATGATCGAGACCTCGACGTTCTTGATGGTCACGGCGGGCTGGTTGATGCCCAGCACACACGCGGACTCGCACGGCGCGGGGCACAGCCGGCCCGTGAACTCCGGGAAGTTGTTCGTGGCGTGCAGGCGCTCGGAGGCGGCCTGCCAGTCCTCGCGGTACGCGTAGTCGTTCCACTCGGGGATCAGGTTGCCCAGCGGACAGCCGTTGTGGCAGAACGGGATGCCGCAGTCCATGCAGCGCGAGGCCTGCTTGGAGATGATCGGGAGCAGCGAGCCCGGAACGTAGACCTCGTTCCAGTCCTTGACGCGCTCCTCGACCGGCCGGGACCTGGCGACCTCACGGCCGTGGTTCAGAAAGCCCTTGGGATCAGCCATTGGTCGCCGCCTCCATCATCTTCTCGGTGATCTCGGACTCGTTGAGTCCGGCTCGCTCGGCGGCGTCCTTGGCGGCGAGCACTGCCTTGTAAGTGCTGGGAATGATCTTGCTGAAGCGGTCCACGGCCGCGGGCCACTCGGCGAGCAGCTTCTCGGCGACCGTCGAAGCGGTCTCCTCCGCGTGCCGGCGCACGACGTCGTGCAGCCACTGCTTGTCGGTGTCGTCGAGTTCCTCGACGGCGTCCGCGTTGCCGACGTTCACGTTGTCGCGGTCGAGGTCGATCACGTAGGCGACACCGCCGGACATGCCGGCCGCGAAGTTGCGGCCCGTCTCGCCGAGAACGACCGCGCGACCTCCGGTCATGTACTCGCAGCCGTGGTCGCCCACGCCCTCGGAGACCACCGTCGCTCCGGAGTTGCGGACGCAGAAGCGCTCGCCGGTGCGGCCGCGCAGGAAGAGCTCGCCGCCCGTGGCGCCGTACGCGATGGTGTTGCCCGCGATGGTCGAGTACTCGGCGAGGTGGTCGGCGCCCCGGTCGGGACGGACGATCACCCGGCCGCCGGAGAGGCCCTTGCCGACGTAGTCGTTGGCGTCGCCCTCCAGGCGCAGCGTGACGCCGCGCGGCAGGAAGGCGCCGAAGGACTGGCCGGCCGAGCCCGTGAAGGTGATGTCGATGGTGTCGTCGGGCAGGCCCGCGCCACCGAACTTCTTCGTCACCTCGTGGCCGAGCATGGTGCCGACCGTGCGGTTGATGTTGCGGATCGCGACCTGGGCGCGGACCGGCTGGGCGTCGGTCGCGGAGTCCGCGGCGAGCGCGTCGGCGGCCAGCTTGATCAGCTCGTTGTCGAGCGCCTTCTCCAGGCCGTGGTCCTGCTCGATGACCTGGTGCAGCGCCGCGCCCTCGGGCAGTTCGGGCACGTAGAAGAGCGGGGACAGGTCCAGGCCCTGCGCCTTCCAGTGGGTGACGGCGCGCTCCACGTCGAGGTTCTCGGCGTGGCCGACTGCCTCCTCGATGGTGCGGAAGCCCAGCTCGGCGAGGATCTCGCGGACCTCTTCGGCGATGAACTTGAAGAAGTTCACGATGTACTCGGCCTTGCCGGCGAACCTCTCGCGCAGCACCGGGTTCTGGGTGGCGATGCCGACCGGGCAGGTGTCGAGGTGGCAGACGCGCATCATGATGCAGCCGGAGACGACGAGCGGCGCGGTCGCGAAACCGAACTCCTCGGCGCCGAGCAGCGCGGCGATGACGACGTCACGGCCGGTCTTGAGCTGGCCGTCGGTCTGGACGACGATGCGGTCGCGCAGGCCGTTGAGCAGCAGGGTCTGCTGGGTCTCGGCGAGGCCGAGCTCCCAGGGGCCGCCCGCGTGCTTGAGGGAGGTCAGCGGGGAGGCGCCCGTACCGCCGTCGTGGCCGGAGATGAGGACGACGTCCGCGTGGGCCTTGGAGACACCGGCGGCGACCGTGCCGACGCCGACCTCGGAGACCAGCTTCACGTGGATGCGGGCCTTCGGGTTGGCGTTCTTGAGGTCGTGGATCAGCTGAGCCAGGTCCTCGATGGAGTAGATGTCGTGGTGCGGCGGCGGGGAGATCAGACCGACACCCGGGGTGGAGTGACGGGTCTTGGCCACCCACGGGTAGACCTTGTGGCCGGGCAGCTGGCCGCCCTCGCCGGGCTTGGCGCCCTGGGCCATCTTGATCTGGATGTCGTCGGCGTTGACGAGGTATTCGCTCGTCACGCCGAAGCGGCCGGACGCGACCTGCTTGATCGACGAGCGGCGGGCCGGGTCGTACAGCCGGTCCGCGTCCTCGCCGCCCTCACCGGTGTTGGACTTGCCGCCCAACTGGTTCATGGCGATGGCGAGGGTCTCGTGCGCCTCCTTGGAGATGGAGCCGTACGACATGGCGCCCGTCGAGAAGCGCTTGACGATCTCGGAGACGGGCTCGACCTCGTCGAGGGAGATCGAGGGGCGGTCCGAGGTGAAGCCGAACAGGCCGCGCAGCGTCATCAGACGCTCGGACTGCTCGTTCACGCGGTCCGTGTACTTCTTGAAGATCTCGTAGCTGCCGGAGCGCGTCGAGTGCTGGAGGCGGAAGACCGTCTCCGGGTCGAACAGGTGGGGCTCGCCCTCGCGGCGCCACTGGTACTCGCCGCCTATGTCCAGGGCGCGGTGCGCGGGCGCGATGCCGGAGGCCGGGTAGGCCTTGGCGTGCCGGGCGGCGACCTCCTTGGCGACGACGTCGAGGCCGGCGCCGCCGATCTTGCTGGCCGTGCCGTTGAAGTACTTCTCGACGAAGGCCTTCTCCAGGCCGACGGCCTCGAAGACCTGGGCGCCGCGGTAGGAGGCGACGGTCGAGATGCCCATCTTGGACATGACCTTCAGGACGCCCTTGCCGAGCGCGTAGATCAGGTTGCGGATGGCCTGCTCGGGCTCGATGCCCTGGAGGAAGGTGCCGGCGCGGACCAGGTCCTCGACGGACTCCATGGCCAGGTACGGGTTGACCGCCGCGGCGCCGAAGCCGATGAGCAGGGCGACGTGGTGGACCTCGCGGACGTCTCCGGCCTCGACCAGCAGGCCCACCTGGGTGCGCTGCTTGGTGCGGATGAGGTGGTGGTGGACGGCCGCGGTGAGCAGCAGCGAGGGGATCGGCGCGTGCTCGGCGTCGGAGTGGCGGTCCGACAGGACGATCAGGCGGGCGCCGTTCTCGATGGCGGCGTCGGCCTCGGTGCAGATCTCCTCGATGCGGGCGGCGAGGGATTCGCCGCCGCCGGAGACCCGGTACAGGCCGGACAGCGTCGCGGCCTTCATGCCGGGCATGTCGCCGTCGGCGTTGATGTGGATGAGCTTGGCCAGCTCGTCGTTGTCGATCACCGGGAAGGGCAGGGTGACACTGCGACAGGAGGCGGCCGTCGGCTCCAGCAGGTTGCCCTGCGGGCCCAGCGAGGAGCGCAGGGAGGTGACCAGCTCTTCGCGGATCGCGTCCAGCGGCGGGTTGGTGACCTGCGCGAACAGCTGGGTGAAGTAGTCGAAGAGCAGACGCGGGCGCTGCGAGAGCGCGGCGATCGGCGAGTCGGTGCCCATCGAACCGATCGGTTCGGCGGCGGCCTTGGCCATCGGCGCGAGGATGATCCGCAGCTCCTCCTCCGTGTAACCGAAGGTCTGCTGGCGGCGGGTGACCGAGGCGTGGGTGTGCACGATGTGCTCGCGCTCGGGGAGGTCGGAGAGCTCGATCTCGCCGGCTTCCAGCCACTCCGCGTACGGCTTCTCGGCGGCGAGACCGGCCTTGATCTCGTCGTCCTCGATGATGCGGTGCTCGACGGTGTCGACGAGGAACATCTTGCCGGGCTGGAGGCGGCCCTTGCGGACGACCTTGGCGGGGTCGATGTCGAGGACGCCGACCTCGGAGCCGAGGACGACGAGGCCCTCGTCGGTGACCCAGTAGCGGCCGGGGCGCAGACCGTTGCGGTCGAGGACCGCGCCGACCTGGCTGCCGTCGGTGAAGGTGACGCAGGCCGGACCGTCCCAGGGCTCCATCATCGTGGAGTGGAACTGGTAGAAGGCGCGCCGGGCCGGGTCCATGGAGTCGTGGTTCTCCCACGCCTCCGGGATCATCATCAGCACGGAGTGCGGGAGCGAGCGGCCGCCGAGGTGCAGGAGTTCGAGCACCTCGTCGAAGGAGGCCGAGTCGGAGGCGTCCGGGGTGCAGACGGGGAAGATCCGCTGCAGCTTGTCGTTGTCACCGCTGTGCCCATTGTCGGCGGAGCCGAACAAGTCGGAGACGAGCTGGGACTCGCGGGCGACCATCCAGTTGCGGTTGCCCTTGACCGTGTTGATCTCGCCGTTGTGCGCGACGAAGCGGTATGGGTGGGCGAGCGGCCAGCTCGGGAAGGTGTTGGTGGAGAACCGGGAGTGCACGAGCGCGATCGCGGAGGCGAAGCGGCGGTCGGACAGGTCCGGGAAGAAGGGCTCCAGCTGGCCGGTGGTCAGCATGCCCTTGTAGACGATGGTCCGTGCGGACAGCGAGGGGAAGTAGACCCCGGCCTCGCGCTCGGCGCGCTTGCGCAGCACGAACGCGGTGCGGTCGAGGTCGATGCCCTGGCTGCTGCCATCGCCGACGAAGATCTGGTGGAAGGCGGGCATCGTCGAGCGGGCGGTGGCGCCGAGGAGTTCGGGGGCGACCGGGACCTCGCGCCAGCCGAGGACGGTGAGGCCCTCTTCGGCGGCGATCGTCTCGATGCGTGAGACGGCGTCGGCCGTGCCGTCCTCGGGGAGGAAGGCGATGCCCACCGCGTACGCGCCGGCTGCGGGAAGTTCGAAACCGGCCACCTCGCGGAAGAAGGCGTCCGGGACCTGGGACAGGATGCCCGCGCCGTCGCCCGAGTCGGGCTCGGAGCCGGTGGCACCGCGGTGTTCCAGGTTGCGCAGAACGGTGAGCGCCTGCTCGACCAGCGCGTGGCTCGCCTCGCCGGTGAGGGTGGCCACGAAGCCGACGCCACAGGCGTCGTGCTCATTGCGGGGGTCGTACATACCCTGCGCAGCAGGGCGAGCATCCATGAAGGACCACTTCTGGTCGTTCGTGGAGTGCTGGGACGGCTGGCGCGGCGTACGCATCGGCTCTCCCGTCGTCGTCGGGGCGGGGGGTCCCTCCCAGGCCTTGAGGCTCAGGGGGGAGACAGCTGCCGAGGGACGACGTTGGCCCTCTGTTGGTGCAAAATTTCGTGCAGGTTACATGATGGAGCGATTCTCGGGAACCGGATACTCCGTTCCAACATGCGGACACCACGGGGTCGCGGCGGGGGTACCGCCCTCGGCGGTGGAAGGTATGAGGACCTAAGCGGACAGATCGATGACCGTCGGCCCGGTTCGCGGCAGAGATCGTGATCCGCCGCGAGAAGTGCGGAGCAGGCGTCATTGCCTGCGGCGCTTACGGCTCATGCCCAGCGGTTAAGGAATCGAAACCGCCGGGTAACGACTACTTATGCAGTCCCATGCATAGGTGATCGAGGCCTCATCCTACGGCCGCGCCGAACAGACTGCCCAGGGCGTACGTCACACCCGCCGCGGCACCACCGAGAGCGAGCTGCCGCAGCCCGCTGAACAACCAGGACCGCGCGGTCACCTTGGCCACGACGGCACCGCACGCGAAGAGCCCGAGCATCGCGAGCAGCAGCGCCGGCCACAGCACGGTCGCACCCAGCAGATACGGCAGTACGGGGAGCAGGGCGCCGAGTGCGAACGAGCCGAAGCTGGACACGGCGGCGACGGCCGGGGAGGGCAGGTCGCCGGGGTCTATGCCGAGCTCCTCGCGCGCGTGGATCTCCAGGGCCTGCTCGGGATCGCGGGAGAGCTGCCGGGCGACCTCCTGGGCCAGCTCGGGCTCGACCCCGCGGGCCTCGTACAGCGCGGCCAGTTCGCGCTCCTCGTCCTTGGGGTGCTTGCGCAGCTCGCGCCGCTCGACGGCGAGTTCCGCCTCGACGAGCTCGCGCTGCGAGGCGACGGAGGTGTACTCGCCGGCGGCCATCGAGAAGGCGCCTGCGGCGAGGCCCGCGAGTCCGGTGATGACGATCGTCTGCTGGGAGACCGACCCGCCGGCGACGCCGGTCATCAGGGCGAGGTTGGAGACCAGGCCGTCCATCGCGCCGAACACGGCGGGGCGCAGCCATCCGCCGTTCACATCACGGTGGGTGTGGTTGTCGCGGTGCGCGACGTGCAGCGTCGCCTCGGTCTCGATGATCGCCATACCGGTCCCCCAGAGTGCTTGATTGGACTGTTTCCACTTTTTGACAACTAAGAAAGTACGCCTCAAATTTCCTTGCCGCCAGCAAGGAAAGGCTGGGCTAACCTGCACTTTTACGTCTCGATGCTCATCCGTGGCATGTCATGCACATATGTCGACCGGGTGACAGTCAGGCCCGCGAGGCTCCTGTCAACCGCCAAGGTGGGACAGATCCGCAAAGGGTTCCGCGCGCCGCATTCCGCGCACCGGCAGGGGCCCTGAGAGGAGAGGCACGTATGGCTTCCATCGCCTGCATTCCCTCGGCCCCGGCATCCGGGAGCGCCGCCGCTCTCCGCGACCGGGCACGCGGCGCCCTGCTCGGACTCGCCGTCGGGGACGCGCTGGGCGCCCCCGCCGAGAACATGAAGCCGTCGGAGATCCGCGCCAGGTGGGGCCGGATCACCGGGTACGTCGCCGAGCACCCGGCCGGGACGGACGACACCGAGTACGCGATCTTCTCGGGGCTGCTGCTGGCCCGGCACGGCACGGCGCTGACCGTGGCACACGTCGAATCGGCCTGGCACCAGTGGATCGCGGACCGCGACGAGGGGCCGTTCCGCGGCGCCGGATTCAGCGAGCGCGGCACGCTGGAGAACCTCCGCCGGGGGCTCGCGGCGCCCATCTCCGCCCAGCACCGGCACGCCTGGAGCGACGGTCTCGCCATGCGCGCGGCGCCCTTCGGCGTCTTCGCGGCCGGCCGGCCCGCCGAGGCGGCCCGGCTCGTGGCGATCGACGGCTCGGTGAGCCACGAGGGCGAGGGCATCTACGGCGGCCAGGCGGTCGCGGCGGGGGTCGCCGCCGCGATGGCGGGCGCTCCCACCATCGCGGTCGTGGCCTCCGCCCTGGCCGTCGTGCCGGACGACTCCTGGACGGCCCGCTCCCTGCGCCGCGCGGTCGCGGTGGCCCACCGCGGCGAGCGGGCGGTGCGCTCCGCGGTGGTGATCGGCGGCTACCCGTGGACCGACCTGGCCCCCGAGGCCGTGGCCCTCGCCTTCGGCGCGTACGCGGCGGCGGACGGGGCGTTCACCGAGTCGGTCCTCACCGCGGTGAACATGGGCCGCGACGCCGATACGACGGCCGCGGTGGCCGGCGCGCTGGCGGGCGCGACCCGGGGCATGTCCTCGATCCCCGCCGAGTGGGCGGCGGCCATCGGACCGGCCCGCGGCAGTTGCCTCCCCTCGATGGAGGGCCACCACATCCTGGACGTGGCGGAACTCCTGACCCCGGAGAACGAGGAGAAGTGGGGTGCCGGGGGGCGCGCGCTTCCCGCCCCTGACGCCTGCGCCGTACCTGCCGCGGACACCTCCGTCCGCTCGGACACGGACGCACGCGAGCCCGCCGCCGGTGGCGACGCGGTGCGGTCATGAGGCCCGGCCTGGCCGGGGACGAGTCCGGCCCGACACCGGGCGAGGGCGCCGCGTCGGCCGCGCCCCCCGAACTGGCACCGCCCGACCCGGTGGAGCCCGGCAGACGGCCCCGAAGCACCCCCGCAACGCCCACACCGACACCGCTCGCCCCGGCGGCATCTGCCGAGGGCACCCGAAAGCCGGGGGCGACGCCACCCTCCACAGCCACGGAACCGACGGCACGCGCCGAAGGCACGCGGCCGGTGGCGCTCGCCGGGCGCCCGGACCCGGTGGCGGTCGACCCGGCCGCGGAGCCCGTGAGCACCCCCGCAACGCCCACACCGACACCGCTCGCCCCGGCGGCATCTGCCGAGGGCACCCGAAAGCCGGGGGCGACGCCACCCTCGACACCAACCAAGCCGGCGGCACGCGCCGAAAGCGCGCGGCCGGTGGTGCTCGCCGGGCGCCCGGACCCGGTGGTGGTCGGCGGCGGCGCCCCTGGTCGAAGCGGCATGCCGACCGGCCGCGACCGGGCCGCGGGGCCCGCGCTGCTCGCGGAGGGGGTCCAGGAGCCGGGGATCTCCCCGGTGGAGGCACGCCCGGCGGCGCCCCCGCGCCGCATCGAGGGGCTTCTCCTCGGGCTGGCCGCGGGGGATGCCGCGGGATGGCCCGCCGCACGGCACCGGGCCGCGCGGATGCCCGAGTGGACCCGGCGGCTGACCCGCGAGCTGGACACCTTCGCGGAGCAGAACGCGACGACGACCCTGCCCGTGCCGATCGCACTGAACCAGCCGCCGGAACCGTTGCGGCTCGGCGCCTCGGACGACGCCGAGTGGGCGGCGTTCGCGGCGGAGGCCGTGCTGCGGGCCGGGGAGACGACGGCGCTCGGCGACCTCAGCCTCCAACGCCGGATGCGCGCGTCCATCGACCTGTCGTGGAACGCCGTCGCCAGCGAGGTCGCCGCCGCGGCGGACCGCGCCCCCGAGGTCGAGTCCGCCCTGCTCCCGCTGCGCGCCCGGATCTCCGTACGCGCCGGACTCGGCAACCTCGCCACCGGTCTGCGCCCGCCCGCCACCGGCCACGACAACCCCCACTACTTCGACGACGCGGCCTGCGTACGGGCCTGCGTGCTGGCCGTGGCGCACCCGGGAGACCCCCGACTCGCCGCGGAACTCGCCGAGTTCGACGCCCGCTACACCCAGGACGGCGACGGTGTCCACGGCGCCCGCGCGATGGCCGCAGCGGTGGCGCTCGCCCTCGCCGGGCACGACGTCGACACCTGCGTGGAGGCGGCCCTCGCCGAACTGCCCGCCGCGACGGAGATCGGCCGCAACGCCCGGCACGCCCTCGCGCTGGCCCAGGACAGCGAGAGCACCTTCGCCCTGGTCCCCCTGCTGGAGCACCAGATCGTCGACCACGTCTACAGCTACGGCATCGCAGCCGCCGAGACCGTCCCCGTCGCCCTGGCCCTGGCCGCCGCCGCGCGCGGCCGGATCGCCGAGGCCGTGCCCGCCGCCGCGTGTCTGTCCCGGGTCGCCGACTCGGCCCCCGCCCTGGCCGGAGCGCTCACCGGAGCGCTCGGCGGCGCCGCCGCGATCCCCGCCTCCTGGCGCGACGCCTGCCGCACCCTGTCCGGCTGCGCGCTGCCCCGGCTGACCGGCACGGATCTCATCGGGCTCGCCGAACTCCTGGAGGCGACAGGACTCGCCGACCCGCTCGATTCCCCGGAACTGGCCGCCCCAGAGGGATGATTCGGGCATGACGCCCAAAGGAGAAGAAACGGGAACCCTCGACGAGCGGATCAACGGAGCCCTCGTCGGAGCCGCCGTCGGCGACGCCCTCGGCGGCCCCGTCGAGGGGTACTCCCCCGAGCAGATCACCGAACGCCACGGCGGCCGCGTGCACGGCGTCGTCGGCCCCTGGAACGGCGACGACTGGCCCACCGCCCGCCCCATCGCCCCGTACCACAAGGGCGACGGACACGTCACCGACGACACCCTGATGACGCATGCGCTGGTACGGGTGTACGCCACCGTCCGCGACCACCTCGACGCCTACGCCGTCGCCGAGCACCTGGTCCCCGACCTGATGACCACCCCCCGCTGGATTCCGGAACTGGAGGCCGAGGCCCTCCCCCTCCAGCGCATCTTCCTCGCCGAGAAGTGGCTGGTCGCCCGCCTCCACTACGGCCATGTGGACCCCCGGGAGGCCGGCGCCGGCAACATCGTCAACTGCGGTGCCGCGATGTACATGGCCCCGGTCGGCCTCGTCAACGCGGCGAACCCGGCGGGCGCGTACTCCGAGGCACTCGACATCGCGGGTGCCCACCAGTCCTCGTACGGGCGCGAGGCCGCGGGCGTCTTCGCGGCGGCGGTGGCGGCGGCCTGCGCACCCGGCGCGACCCCCGACTCGGTCGTCGCCGCGTGCCTGTCGCTCGCCAAGGACGGCACCCGCGCCGCCGTCGAGGCGGTCTGCGAAGTCGCCTCGCGGCACACGGACTTCGAGTCGGCGCTCGCCCCGCTGCGCCGGGCGGTGGCCCCGTACGACACGGTAGGCCCCGACTACCGCTCCCCCTCCCTCGGCGCCCGCCGCCCCTCCCGGCTCCACGCCATCGAGGAACTCCCCGTCGCGCTCGGCATGTTGCTGGTGGCGGGCGACGACTTCCGGCACGCGGTCCTCGGTTCGGTCAACTACGGCCGCGACTGCGACTCCATCGCCACCATGGCAGGCGCCCTCGCGGGCGCGCTCGGCGCCGAGGTCCCGCACGACTGGGCCAAGTCGGTGGCCGAGTCCAGCCGTCTCGACCTGGACGCCCCGGCGCGTACGCTCGCCGACGTGACCCGGGAGATCTTCGACCGTGACGTCCACCGCCGCCGGGCCCACGAGGCGGCGTACGCCAGGTTGGCGGGAACACCGTGCTCCGGCTGACCTGGGTCCAGCCCGAGGACCTCCTCGGCCACGAGCTCCACCAGGCCGTCCAGGACGGCCGCGAGCCGGCCCGCATCGCCGCCCGCTGGCACGCGGCGGGTGGCCGCCCGGCCCCGCTGCGCGCGGGCGCGTCGGCGACTCCGGCCTCCCCGTCCCTGCGCCGGCTCGCGGCCGACCTCCTCGACGAACTCGCCGCTCTGCCACGCAGGCTGGCGGACGACGAACCGACGGATCTGGCGCTGATCAAGGCCCAGTGCCCCGCCTGGCCGCCCCCGCGGTACGCGCCCGTGCCCCCTCCCGACCGGTCCCGCCTGGAAGCGGCCTGGCTCGGCCGGGCCGTGGGCTGTCTGCTGGGCAAACCCGTGGAGAAGCTCCCCCTCGACGGGATCCGGGCACTCGCCCGAGCCTCCGGCAACTGGCCCCTGCACACCTGGTTCACCGCGCGGGGCGTACCCCGGGAACTCCTGGAGGCGCACCCCTGGAACCGACGCTCCGCCGCCACCTCCCTGGCCGAGAACATCGACGGCATGCCGGAGGACGACGATCTCAACTACCCGCTCCTGAACCTCCTGTTGCTCCAGCGGTACGGCCGGGACTTCACCACCGCGGACGTGGCCCGCCTCTGGCTGGACGAACTCCCCGCCGGCCGCACCTTCACCGCGGAGCGCGTCGCCTACCGCAACCTCCTCAGCGGCATCGAGCCCCCGGACACCGCCCGCCGTCACAACCCGTTCCGCGAGTGGATCGGCGCCCTGATCCGCGCGGACGTGCACGGCTGGACCAACCCGGGCGACCCGGCGGGGGCCGCGGAACAGGCGTACCGCGACGCCGCCCTCACCCACACGGCCAACGGTGTCTACGCGGCCATGTTCACGGCCGCCGCCATCGCCGAGGCGGCCACCGCGACCCATGACGTCCACTCCTGTCTGCGCGCCGGACTGAGAGTCGTCCCGCCCGGCTCCCGGCTGGCCCGAGCGGTCCGCCACGCCGTCCGGCTCGCCCGTACGACACCCGACTTCGCCACGGTCGTCGACGAACTGCACGCCACCCACCGCGACTGTCACTGGGTCCACGCCGTCCCCAACACCGCGCTGATCGCCGCCGCCCTCACCCACGCCGACGGCGACTTCAGCGGCTCGATCTGCCGCGCGATGTCCGGCGGCCTGGACACCGACTCGAACGGCGCGACGGCCGGAAGCATCGCCGGCCTGCTCACGGGCGACCCCGCCAAGCTGCCCGACCGCTGGACGGGCCCCCTCAAGAACCGGCTCGCCACCTCCGTCGCCGACTTCAACGGCATCGGCTTCGACGCCCTCGCCCACCTCACACAACGGGAGACCGTTCGCCCATGACCCATATCGCCGTGCTCGGCAGCACGAACATGGACCTCGTCGCGTATGTCGCCAAAGCCCCGCAGCGCGGAGAGACCGTCACGGGACGGGAGTTCCGTACGATCCCCGGCGGCAAGGGCGCGAACCAGGCGGTGGCCGCCGCGCACGCGGGCGCCGACGTCTCCCTGGTCGGCGCGGTGGGCGCCGACTCCTTCGGCAGCCAACTCCGTTCCACGCTGGAACACTTCGGCGTGAACACCGACCATCTGCGCACCACCGAGGGGCCGTCCGGCACCGCGCACATCGTGGTGGACGACGAGGGCGGCAACGCGATCGTGGTCATCCCCGGCGCCAACGGCACCGTCACCTCCCTCGCCCCCGGCGACGAGGGCCTCATCGCCAGCGCCGACGCGCTTCTCCTCCAGCTCGAAATCCCGCTGGAAGCCGTGCTCTCCGGCGCGGAGGCCGCACGCCGGCACGGCGTCCGGACGATCCTGACCCCGGCCCCCACACAGTTCCTGCCGCCCCAACTGCTTTCCACCATCGACCTGTTGGTGCCCAACCAGCACGAGGCCACCGCACTCACCGGCTTCACCGACCCGCGCGGAGCCGCCGCCGCGCTGCTCGAACAGGTCCCCGAGGTCGTCGTCACGCTGGGTGCGGAGGGCAGTCTGTACGCGGCCCGGGGCGCCGACCCCATCACGGTGCCGGCGCCCAAGGTGACCGCCGTCGACTCCACCGGCGCGGGAGACACCTTCGTCGGCACCCTCGCGGTCGCGCTCGCCGAGGGCCGGGAGATGTCGGAGGCCCTGGTGTGGGCGTCGGCGGCGGCCGCGATGTCGGTACAGCGGCCCGGCGCGACGTCCTCGATGCCGTACCGCTCCGAGATCGACGCCCAGGCCGCCTCATGAGCGGGCACACCGGGGACGGCCCCCTCAGCGGCCTGCGCGTCCTCGACCTCGCGACCCTGTTCGCGGGGCCGCTCGCCGCCACCATGCTCGGCGACTTCGGCGCGGAGGTCGTCAAGGTCGAACACCCCGCCCAACCGGACCCGTCCCGGGGACACGGCCCCTCGAAGGAGGGCATCGGCCTGTGGTGGAAGCTCCTCGGCCGCAACAAGCGCACGATCACCCTCGACCTGTCGAAGCGCGGCGGCCGCGAGACCCTGCTCCGGCTCGCCGCCGACGCCGACGTGATCATCGAGAACTTCCGTCCGGGCACGCTGGAGAAGTGGGACCTGGGCTGGGCGGAGCTGTCCGCGGCCAACCCCCGTCTGGTGCTCGCCCGGGTCACCGGCTTCGGCCAGTTCGGCCCGTACGCGCACCGCCCCGGCTTCGGCACGCTCGCGGAGGCGATGAGCGGCTTCGCGGCGATCACCGGCGAAGCGGACGCGCCGCCGACCCTCCCGCCGTTCGGCCTGGCCGACTCGATCGCCGGACTGGCGACGGCGTACGCCGTGCTGACCGCGCTGACCGCCCGCGAGCGCACCGGCGAGGGCCAGGTGATCGACATGGCGATCATCGAGCCGATCCTGACCGTCCTCGGCCCGCAGCCGATCTGGTACGACCAGCTGGGCCATGTCCAGCCCCGCACCGGCAACCGCTCGGCGAACAACGCGCCCCGCAACACCTACCGCACGGCGGACGGTTCCTGGGTCGCGGTCTCCACGTCGGCGCAGTCGATCGCGGAGCGCGTGATGCGGCTGGTGGGCCGCCCGGACGTGATCGACGAGCCGTGGTTCGCGACCGGCGAGGACCGGGCACTCCACGCCGACATCCTGGACGGCGCGGTCGGGGCGTGGATCGCCGACCGCACCCGGGACGAGGTCCTCGCCGCCTTCGAGAAGGCGGAGGCGGCGATCGCCCCCGTCCAGGACGTACGGGACGTCATGACCGACCCGCAGTACCAGGCCCTGGACACCGTCACCACCGTCGACGACCCCGAACTGGGCCCGCTGCGCATGCAGAACGTCCTCTTCCGGCTCTCCGCCACGCCCGGTGCGATCCACTGGGCGGGCCGCCCGCACGGCGCGGACACCGACGCCGTGCTCACCGAACTCGGCCTGACGGGGCCGGAGATCGAGGCGCTGAGAGCGGAGGGCGCGCTGTGACCGCGGACCTCCTGCCCCTCACCTGGCTGTACGCGCCGGGTGACCGTCCCGAGGTGGTGGCCAAGGCCCTGGTCTCCGGTGCGGACGTCGTCCTCGTCGACCTGGAGGACGCGGTCGCACCGCACCGCAAGGAGTACGCCCGCTCCGCCACCGCCGACCTGCTCGCCGACGCGCCGCCCGTCCCGGTGCACGTCCGGGTCAACGCCCTCGACGGTCCCTTCGCCGACGCCGATCTGAAGACGCTCTCGTCGCTCCGCGGCCTGTCCGGTCTGCGGCTGCCGAAGGTGACCTCGCGCTCCGACGTCGTACGGGTGGCGGAGAGCGCGACCCCCGCGGAAGGCGGCGCGATCCCGCTCTACGCCCTGCTGGAGACGGCGCTGGGCGTGGAGCATGCCTTCTCCATCGCGTCGTCCCATCGCGCTCTGCGGGGTATCGCGCTCGGTGAGAGTGATCTGCGGGCCGATCTCGGCGTCCGTGACGAAGCGGGCCTCGACTGGTCCCGGGCCCGCCTGATCGTGGCCGCCCGGGCGGCGGGGCTGCCGCCGCCGGTCCAGTCGGTCTACCCCGACATCCGCGACGTGGAGGGCCTGGCCTCGTCCTGCGCGCACGGCCGCGCCCTCGGCTTCCTCGGGCGCGCGGCGATCCACCCCCGCCAGCTCCCGATCATCGAGCGGGCCTACCTTCCCACCCCGGCCGAGGTCGATTCCGCCGAGGCCGTCATCCGGGCCGCCGCCGCCGATCCGGGCGCCCAGGCACTGCCGGACGGCCGCTTCATCGACGCGGCGGTGGTCACGGGCGCCCGCCGCACCCTCGCCCTCGCACAGCGCCTGGCCTGAACCGACACGACCTGGGACGACAGGATCTGGGACGACAGGATCTGGGACGACAGGATCTGGGGCGACAGGATCTGGGGCGACAGGATCTGGGGCGACAGGATCTGGGGCGACACGAAGGGGGCGCCGCGTCCCGGACGCGGCGCCCCCTTCTGTGTACGGGGAGAACTCAGCTCTTCTTGGCCGACCCGGCCTCGTCCCGCGACACGGACTCCGCCCCGGACCCGGCGTCGATCTCCGTCTCGGATTCCTTCTCGGCCGCGGATCCGGCGGGCTCGGAGGACTCGACGGACTCGGCGACGGACGGCTTGTCGAGGTCGACGGAGTCGTCGTCGGTCCCGGCGCCGGTCCCGCCCTCGTCCTCGCTCTTGTCCCCGCCCTTGTCCTTGTCGTCGGCCTTGGCCTCGGCCGCGTCCTTGCCGGAAGCGGTCTCGTCGCCCTCGGCCGGCGCGTCCTCGTCGGCGTGGGGCTCCACGATCTCCTCACGCCCCGGACGCAGCCGGAACGAGACCACGATGTAGACCACCGCGAGGAGGAAGACCACCAGCGCCGTCCAGTCGTTGAGACGCAGGCCCAGGATGTGGTGGGCGTCGTCGACGCGCATGTACTCGATCCAGCCCCGGCCGACGCAGTAGGCGGCGACGTAGAGGGCGAAGGCGCGCCCGTGGCCGAGCTTGAAGCGGCGGTCGGCCCAGATGACCAGGAATCCGACGCCCACGCACCACAGGGACTCGTACAGGAACGTCGGGTGGTAGTAGCCGGGGACCCGCCCGTCCGTGGAGGACGTGATGTGCAGCGCCCACGGAAGGTCCGTGGCCCTGCCGTACAGCTCCTGGTTGAACCAGTTGCCCCAGCGCCCGATCGCCTGCGCGAAGGCGATGCCCGGCGCGAGGGCGTCGGCCCAGGCGGGCAGCGGGATGCCCCGGCGGCGGCACCCGATCCAGGCGCCCAGCGCACCGAGGGCGATGGCGCCCCAGATGCCGAGCCCGCCCTGCCAGACCTTGAAGGCGTCCACCCAGTCACGGCCCTCGCTGAAATACAGCTCGTAGTCCGTGATCACGTGGTAGAGCCGGCCGCCGACGAGGCCGAAGGGCACGGCCCAGACCGCGATGTCGGCCACTGTGCCGGTCCGCCCTCCCCGGGCGATCCAGCGCTTGTTGCCGAGCCAGACGGCTACGAAGACGCCGATGATGATGCAGAACGCGTAGCCGCGCAGCGGAATGGGGCCGAGGTGCAGCACACCGTGCGACGGGCTGGGAATGTAGGCAAGTTCCATGGCAAGGTCGACGCTACCGTGCCGGACGCCACCGACGGTGGGCAGCCCCGCAACGGGTCCATAACGTGCGACGCCCCGACCTGTGGACAGGCGGGGGCGCCGGGGCGTACGGACGGGAAGCCGGAGCGTCCGGACGGCTCAGCCCTTGTTGGCCGCCTCCACCATCTGCTTGAGCTTGGCGGGGGTCATCGACTGGTCGGCGTAGATGTTCTTGCCGCCCAGGAGCACGGTCGGGGTGCCCGTGAAGCCGTTGCTCTGGAACGCGGCGTTCGACTTGTGCACCCATGAGTCGTGGGTGCCGCCGTTGACGCAGCTGCGGAAGGCCGGGGTGTCCAGACCCTCGACCTTGCCGGCGAGCTCGATGAGCTTGGCGTTGTCGGCGAAGGCGTCGTCGGTCTCCTTGGGCTGGTTCTCGTACAGCACGTCGTGGTAGTCGCGGAACTTCCCGGCGTCCTGGGCGCACGCGGCGGCGTTGGCGGCCTTGAGGGAGCCGCTGCCGCCCAGGTTCCCGTCGATCAGCGTGACGAGGTGGTACTCGACCTTCAGCTGCCCGGAGTCGGTCAGTTCGTGGATCGTCGGGCGGTAGGCCGTCTCGAAGGCCTGGCAGGCCGGACAGCGGAAGTCCTCCCACACCGTGAGGGTCGACTTGGCGCTGTCCTTGCCGACGGGGATCGCGAGACTGTCCTTGCCGGTGGCGCCCGAGGGCGACACGACCGGGCCCGACGCGCCGCTCTTCTTGTCCTTGCCTGCGTTGGCGGCCACCACGCCGATCACGGCGGCCAGACCGAGGACGCAGACCACCGACGCTCCCACGATCAGCGCGCGCCGGCGCTTCTCCCCGGCCTTCTGCTTCTCTCGCTCGACCGCCAGCCGCTCGCGGGCGCTGCGCTTTCCGTCACGGTTCTTCTCGCTCACATCCGGCAGAACGAACCGGGGAGGCGCAGCGCGCCTCCCCGGTCCAAGGTCCACTCGTTCGAGTGAGCGGATTGTCCGGTACGCGCGGATCCGCGTTGTGGCGTACGCGCGGACCCGCGCGGTGGCGTTACCTACGGATCCGGGTCGTGGCGTACGTACGGATCCGCGTGGTGGCGTTACGCCGTTCCGCGCACGCCCTTGGCGAGGTCGGCCGCCAGCGTCCGTACGGCTTCGATCCCGGCCGCGTCGTCCGGCGCGTCCAGCATCCGCTTCACGAACGCCGAGCCGACGATCACGCCGTCGGCGAAGCCGGCCACCTCGGCGGCCTGTGCGGCGCTGGAGACGCCGAGGCCGACGCAGACGGGCAGTTCCGTCGTGGCCTTGGTACGCGCCACCAGATCCTGGGCCTGGGTCCCGACCGACTCCCGGGTTCCGGTGACCCCCATCAGCGAGGCCGCGTACACGAAGCCGCTGCCGGCCGCGGTGATCTCGGCGAGCCGGGCGTCCTTGCTGCTGGGCGCGACGACGAAGACGGTCGCGAGGCCGTGCTTCTCGGCGTGCTCCCTCCACTGCGCCGACTCCTGGACGGGCAGGTCGGGCAGGATGCAGCCCGCGCCGCCCGCCTCGGCGAGCTCGGCGGTGAAGCGCTCGACGCCGTAACGGTCGATCGGGTTCCAGTACGTCATGACGAGGACGGGCTTGCCGGTGGCGTCGAAGGCCTCCCGGACGGTCCGCATCACGTCCGCGATCTTGACGCCGCCGCGCAGGGCGATGTCGTCGGCGGTCTGGATGACGGGGCCGTCGAGGACCGGGTCGCTGTGCGGCAGCCCGATCTCGACGACGTCGGCGCCGCCGTCGAAGACGGCCTTGACGGCGGCGATGCCGCCGTCGACGGTCGGGAACCCGGCCGGCAGGTACGCGATGAGGGCGGACCGCCCCTCCGTCTTCGCCGCGGCGAGGGTGTCGCCCAACAGCTGGATGTTGCCGCTCACTTGGCGTCCCCCTCGATCTCGGCGTTCTCGCTGTCGGCGTCCGCGGCGACGACGGCGTCGACGCCGTTGTCGTAGAGGCCGAAGTAGCGGGCGGCCGTGTCCATGTCCTTGTCGCCGCGCCCGGACAGGTTGACGACGATCAGTCCGTCCCTGCCCAGCTCCTTGCCGACCTCCAGGGCCCCGGCGAGCGCGTGGGCGCTCTCGATCGCCGGGATGATGCCCTCGGTGCGGGAGAGCAGCCGCAGGGCCTGCATCGCGGCGTCGTCGGTGACCGCGCGGTACTCGGCGCGGCCGCTGTCCTTGAGGTAGGAGTGCTCGGGGCCGATGCCGGGGTAGTCGAGTCCGGCCGAGATCGAGTAGGGCTCGGTGATCTGGCCCTCCTCGTCCTGGAGGACGTACGACCGTGATCCGTGCAGGATGCCGGGCTCGCCGGCGGTCAGGGTCGCCGCGTGCTCGCCCGTCTCCACACCGTGCCCGCCGGGCTCGCAGCCGATCAGGCGTACGCCGCTGTCGGGGATGAAGGCGTGGAAGAGGCCGATGGCGTTCGAGCCGCCGCCGACGCAGGCGACGGCGGCGTCGGGCAGCCGGCCGGCCCGCTCCAGGATCTGCCGCCGGGCCTCCACACCGATGACCCGGTGGAAGTCGCGGACCATCGCGGGGAAGGGGTGCGGGCCCGCGACGGTCCCGAAGAGGTAGTGGGTGTGGTCGACGTTGGCGACCCAGTCGCGGAACGCCTCGTTGATGGCGTCCTTGAGGGTGCGGGAGCCGGACTTCACGGCGATGACCTCGGCGCCGAGCATGCGCATCCGGGCCACGTTCAGCGCCTGGCGCTGGGTGTCGATCTCGCCCATGTAGATGGTGCATTCGAGGCCGAAGAGCGCGCAGGCGGTGGCCGTGGCGACGCCGTGCTGGCCGGCGCCGGTCTCCGCGATGACGCGGGTCTTGCCCATGCGCCGGGTCAGCAGGGCCTGGCCGAGCACGTTGTTGATCTTGTGCGAGCCGGTGTGGTTGAGGTCCTCGCGCTTGAGGAAGATCCGCGCGCCACCGGCGTGTTCGGCGAAGCGCGGCACCTCGGAGAGGGAACTCGGGCGTCCGGTGTAGTGGACGAGCAGGTCGTCGAGCTCGCGGGCGAACTCGGGGTCCGCCTTCGCCTTGTCGTACTCGACGGCGACCTCGTCCACGGCGGCGACCAGCGCCTCCGGGATGAACTTGCCGCCGAACGCGCCGAAGTAGCCTTCGGCGCTGGGGACTTGACCTTCGGGGTCGGGAATGAAGAACTCGCTGGGCATGCGGATACCTCGCAGGGGCGACAGCCCCGGTTACGGGATCGGACAGGGGTCACGGAAGCCGGACGCACCCGCGCTCCGCGGTCACCGGCTTGCCTGTCGGTGACACCGCCCACCCTGCCGCCGGTCCGCCCGCGCACGCGACGGACGTGCCGTCGCGAGGACCGGGTGTGCCGGACTCGGCTCGGTCCATGTGCGGGGTGGATTCGGCCCGGTCCACGCGTGCGGTGGACTCGGCCGGGCCCACCCGCGAGGGGGACTAGGCCGGGGAGGGCGTGAGCGCGCGTACGCGCTCGGGCCATCGCATGCCGTTGACCTGACCCGGCTCGTCGCCGATGACGTAACGGACCCGGCGCCCGTGCACACGGCGTGCGGGCGCCCGGCAGCCGCGCGGCCGGCAGCCGCGGGCGAGACGGGCGTAGGGGTCACGGGCCGCCGAAGGGACCGGGAGCACCGCGGCGGACGGCACACAGGGACGCCCGTCGTACAGGTCCCCGGGGAGGGAGAGGTGGGCGTCCGAAGCGACGGGCGGCAGCGGACTCCCGCTGTCCGCCCTCGGCACGGGCGATCCGGCCCGCGACCGCGAGACCGCGCCGACCGGACGAGGTACGGCCGGACGGGGTACGGCCGACTCCGCGCACGCCGGTACGCCGTCGGGGCGGACGCCCGGACGGGGTACGGCGGGGGCGAGGGTCGGGGAGGACACCGGCAGGTCAGTCCCGTCCGTGCCGCAGGGCCGGGTGGGCGCCTGCCGCGACCAGGTCGGAGACGGCGGTCTTCGGGTCGCGGCCGGTGACGAGGGACTCGCCGACCAGGACCGCGTCGGCGCCGGCGTTGGCGTAAGCGATGAGGTCGTGCGGGCCTCGGACACCGGACTCGGCGATCTTGACGATGCCGTCGGGGATCTCGGGGGCGACCCGCTCGAAGGTCGTACGGTCGACCTTCAGCGTCTTCAGGTTGCGCGCGTTGACGCCGATGATCTTGGCGCCGGCGTCCACCGCCCGCTCGACCTCGTCCTCGTCGTGCACCTCGACGATCGGCGTGAGCCCGATGGACTGGGCCCGCTCGATGAGGGACTCCAGGGCGGGCTGTTCGAGGGCCGCGACGATGAGCAGCGCCAGGTCGGCACCGTACGCGCGGGCCTCCCAGAGCTGGTACGACGTGACGATGAAGTCCTTGCGCAGCACCGGGACGTCCACGCGGGCGCGGACGGCCTCCAGGTCGGCGAGCGAACCGCCGAAGCGGCGCTGTTCGGTGAGGACGGAGATGACGGCCGCGCCGCCCGCCTCGTAGTCGGCGGCCAGGGCCGCCGGGTCGGCGATCGCGGCGAGCGCGCCCTTGGACGGGCTGGACCGCTTGACCTCGCAGATGACCTTGACGCCGTCACCGCGCAGGGCGGCCACGCCGTCCTTGGCCGCCGGAGCCTTCGCCGCGCGCTCCTTGAGCTCGTCGAGGCTGACGCGCGCCTGCCGCTCCGCGAGGTCGGCACGGACTCCGTCGATGATCTCGTCGAGCACACTCACGCGAGCGGCCCCCTTCCCTGCGGTGGACGGTTGAAGCGGTTGAGCAGCCGACCCGGGTTCACCGTCCCTGACGGAAAAGTCG
This sequence comes from Streptomyces sp. NPDC026500, assembly GCF_055567635.1. Taxonomy (NCBI): domain Bacteria; kingdom Bacillati; phylum Actinomycetota; class Actinomycetes; order Kitasatosporales; family Streptomycetaceae; genus Streptomyces; species Streptomyces sp. NPDC026500. Next base: position 222,825 of record NZ_JBVHQB010000008.1, read on the forward strand.
GGTCACTGCGATGGTATCCGGAGGAAGGCGTAGCCCTCGCATCCGGTTGACGCCGGTCCCATTACCTGGACATTTGTCATTTGATCAAGGGTGCAGCCAGCCGCCGGACGGCAGGTTCCGGACAACGGTGAAGACCAGCACCAACGCGCCCAGGCTCCACAGGTGGACCGGTCCGAGATCGAGCCGCATCGGCCGTCCGCGCACCGCGCGGATCACCCAGACGGCCCACAGCACGGCGAAGGCCAGGTAGCCGCCGACGGCGAGCGCGTTGTCCGTGAGCGCCGTGACGAGGTCTCCGTGCGCGAAGGCGTGCGCGCTGCGCAGACCGCCGCAGCCCGGGCAGTAGATGCCCGTGAGGCGCAGCAGCGGGCAGACGGGGTAGTGGCCGGGCTGATTGGGGTCGACGGCCCCGACGTACGCGAAGGCCCCGGCGACGGCCGCGAGCATCCCGCCGGGAACGGCGAGCCGCCGCAGCAGGTCACCGGCGCCCGGCCCGGCCTGCGTCACCCTCTGGGTTTCGGCGTTCACGCGACGCATTCTGCCTCGCGCGCGGGGCGGGCGCTCGCCCGGGTACGCGGAAGGCGGCCCCCGCAGCTGCGCGGGGGCCGCCTTCCGTCAAGCCTCAGTGGGTCAGGCGTCGGCGCTCACGGTCGAGCGCGCCGTGTTCGCGGGGTGCGCGGCGGAGGTCTTCGGCTGGCCGAGACCCATGCTCCGCATGACCATGCCCACGACACCGCCGAGGACGACGACGACCATGCCGGCCCAGAAGCCCAGCGGTTCGGCCATCACCATGTAGGCACCCGCGATGCAGAAACCGATGAAGGCGATGATGACACCGGTCCAGGCGGCCGGGGTGTGACCGTGGCTGCTGCCCGCCATGACTTGCTCCTCGTTGCTGTATGCGTGTGTGAGTCGGACGCTCACGTCCATTGTCCCGTACGCGCGGGCCTGCCGTGAGCGGGGGGTCGCCCCTCGCGCGTCGGTCCGGCCGGGTCAGGACGAAGGCCCCGGGGCGCGGGACCCCGGGACGCCGGGACCTAGGTCCCGGCCGGGTCGGGACCGGTGGGGTCCTCGCCGCGGTCGAGTGCCTTCCAGATGTCCTCGGGGCGGTCCGGGTCGACCGGCTTGACCTTGCGGGGCCGGGGCCTGCCGTCCCGCTCGTAGCGGCCGGACATGGCGGGCCACAGACGTCCGTAGCGCAGGGCGAGCAGCCCCGCGAGCAGGATGAGCGCGCCGCCCGCCGCGGCCACGTACGGCCAGACGGTGTGGCTGAGGCCGGCCGCGGTGGCGGCGGTGTTGCCGGAGGCGGCGGCGGCCCGCTCGTCGAGGGCGGAGCTGTCGCTCGCGCCGAGGACGGCGGCGACGACCGTGCCCGCGCCGGAGAGCGCGAGCAGCGCGGAGACGAGAAGGCGGCCGGAGCGGCGGACGGCGAAGACGGCGACGAGCGCGGCGAGGCCGACTATGGCGAGCGCCGCGGGCACACCCGTGATGTCGCTGCCCTTGGCAGTCAGCGGGAAGGCACCGCCGGCCACGGTCGCGGTTCCCTGTGCCCAGTTCTGCCGGGTGGACAGCAGGGCCACGGCCGCGCCGAGCGCGCCGCTCAGCAGGGTCACAGCGAGGCTGCGGCGGCCGGACCGGGAGGGTCCCGCGGCTTCGGATCGGGGGTGAGGTACAGCAGTCACAGACCCCACTATCGCCTGAACCCCGGGCGAACCGTCATTCGGGGTTGCGTGAGCCTCGTCCTACTGCCCGCGATTCGCCCACGATCCGCGCCCGGTCGTACGGCCCGGGGCCTCGGTCGGGGCACCATCGGGCACTGCGACAAGTGCCCGCCACCCGGCCGCCCGAGCCTGCCCCCGACTGCCCGAGCCGGCCCGGCACCGGCACATCCGGGCCGGAGTCGGCCCCTCGCTACTGTCCGAGCCGGTTCGCCGTGTGTACGGCGCGCAGGACCGCCGCCGCCTTGTTGCGGCACTCGTCGTCCTCCGCGGCCGGGACCGAGTCGGCGACGATGCCGGCGCCGGCCTGGACGTATGCCGTGCCGTCGCGCAGGAGGGCCGTACGGATGGCGATGGCGGTGTCGGAGTCGCCGGCGAAGTCGAGGTATCCGACGCAGCCGCCGTACAACCCGCGCCGGGACGGCTCCAGTTCGTCGATGATCTGCATCGCGCGCGGCTTGGGCGCGCCGGAGAGGGTGCCGGCGGGGAAGCAGGCGGTGAGCACGTCGAAGGCCGTACGGCCGGCGGCGACCCGGCCGGTCACCGTGGAGACGATGTGCATCACGTGCGAGTACCGCTCGATGGACATGAAGTCGACGACCTCGACGGAGCCGGGCTCGCAGACCCGTCCGAGGTCGTTGCGCCCAAGGTCGACGAGCATGAGGTGCTCGGCGCGCTCCTTGGGGTCGGCGATCAGCTCGTCGGCGAGGGCCTGGTCGTCCTGGACGGTCGCGCCTCGCGGCCGGGTGCCCGCGATGGGGTGCACCATCGCCTGGCCGCCCTCGACCTTGACCAGGGCCTCCGGGGAGGAGCCGACGACGTCGAAGCCGTCGAAGCGGAACAGGTACATGTACGGCGACGGGTTGGTCGCCCGCAGGACCCGGTAGACGTCCAACGCGCTTGCGGTGCACGGCGTTTCGAAGCGCTGGGAGGGGACGACCTGGAAGGCCTCACCGGCCCGGATGCGCTCCTTGATGTCCTCGACGGCGTCCTGGAAGTCGGGGCCGCCCCAGAGCGCGGTGTACTCGGGGAGTTCGGAGGGCGGGAGCGCGGCGGGCGGCTGCGACACCGCGCGCGAGAGGTCGGCCTCCATGGCATCGAGGCGGGCGACGGCGTCCGCGTACGCCTCGTCGACGCCTGTGTCCAGGTCGTTGTGGTTGATCGCGTTGGCGATCAGCTGGACCGAACCGTCCCAGTGGTCCAGGACGGCCAGGTCGCTGGTGAGCAGCATGGTCAGCTCGGGCAGCTTCAGGTCGTCCCGCTCGCCGGGGCCGATCTTCTCCAGGCGGCGCACGATGTCGTAGCCCAGATAGCCGACCATGCCGCCGGTGAACGGGGGCAGCCCCTCGCCCTGCGGGGTGTGCAGCGCCTCGATGGTGGCGCGCAGGGCCGCGAGCGGATCGCCGTCCACCGGGACGCCGACGGGCGGGGCGCCGAGCCAGTGCGTCTGTCCGTCCCGCTCGGTGAGGGTGGCGGCGGAGCGGACGCCCACGAAGGAGTAGCGGGACCAGGACAGGGAGGTGCGGCCGTTCTCCGCGGATTCGAGGAGGAACGTGCCGGGGCGCTCGGCGGCCAGCTTGCGGTACAGCGCGACCGGCGTGTCGCCGTCCGCGAGCAGTTTGCGGCTGACGGGGATGACACGGCGGTCGGTGGCCAGCTTGCGGAACGTCTCGAGGTCCATGGCGGCTGACCTTACTGATTTCCGGCCGGTATACCGGAATCGGCGCCGTCCGGCCGGTCGCCGGCGTCCTTCAGCAGCACGTCGGCGTCGAAACAGGTGCGGGCTCCGGTGTGGCAGGCGGCGCCCACCTGGTCGACCCGCACCAGGACGGTGTCGGCGTCGCAGTCCAGGGCCACGGACTTGACGTGCTGGAAGTGGCCGGAGGTGTCGCCCTTGACCCAGTACTCCTGGCGGCTGCGCGACCAGTAGGTGCAGCGGCCCGTGGTGAGGGTGCGATGCAGCGCCTCGTCGTCCATCCAGCCGAGCATCAGCACCTCACCGGTGTCGTACTGCTGGGCGATGGCGGGGACGAGTCCGTCGGCGCTGCGCTTGAGGCGGGCGGCGAGCTCGGGGTCCAGGCTGCTGGGCAAAGGCGTGCTGGTCATGCGTGCCATTGTGCCGCGCCGGACCGTCGCGGCCGGCCGTTGTCCACAGGCCGGACCGCTTGGTTGTCCACAGGCCGGACGGGACCGGATCCGCCGCGCTGTCCACTGGGCGGAGCGGCTGCCCGGTCGTAGGCTGGCTGGTATGTCGACCCATGCGAAGCGCGAACGGCTCCTCCTCGCCGATCTGTTGGAAGCCGTGGGACCGGACGCCCCCACCCTGTGCGAGGGGTGGAACAGCCGGGATCTCGCCGCGCACGTGGTGGTGCGCGAGCGCCGCCCGGACGCCGCTGGCGGTCTCGTCGTCAAGCAGCTCGCGCCCCGCCTGGAGCGGGTGATGGCGGAGTTCGCCGCGAAGCCGTACGAGGAGCTGATCCTGCTGATCCGTACGGGGCCGCCGCGCTTCTCGCCGTTCTCCCTGAAGCAGCTCGACGAGGCGTCGAACGTGGTCGAGTACTACGTCCACACCGAGGACGTGCGCCGCGCACAGCCGGACTGGACGCCGCGCGAGCTGGACACGGTGTTCCAGGAGGCCCTGTGGTCGCGCCTGGATCGCACGGCCCGGCTGATGGGCCGCAGCGCCCCGACGGGTGTGGTCCTGCGCCGGCCGAACGGCCAGACGGCGGTGCTGAACAAGGGCACGCCGGTCGTGACGGTGACGGGCGAGCCCTCGGAGCTGCTGATGTTCGCGTTCGGCCGGCAGAGTGTGGCGGACGTCGAGCTGGACGGCGACAAGGACGCGATCACCAAGCTCCACGAGGCGAAGCAGCTGGGGATCTAGGCCGCCGGGTCACCGGCCTCCTCGGCCGGCACCGGTCATCAGGCCCCTCGGCCCCACCTGCGGGCCGGTTCCGCCGCCACCGGTCAGCAGACCCTTCGGCCCACAACCGGGCCGGTTCCGCCGACGCCGGTTACCAGACCCTTCGGCCCACCACCGGGCCGCCAGGGCCGTTCCGTCGCCAGCGGGCCGCCAGGGCCGTTGCCGCCACCGGGCCGCGGGGTGCGATCCGCGGTCGCCGGTCAGCGGGGCAGTTCGGCGCGCCGCAGGTCCCGTACGCACAGGGCGAGGACCCCGCCGAGGCCGCACACCGCGGCGCTGGTGACGAAGACGGGCCCGGTGCCCCACCAGCCGATCGCGGCGGCGGTCAGCGGCATGCTGAGCGGTGCGAGGCCCAGGCTGACGATGCCGGCGACTGCGGTGACCCGGCCCAGGTAGGCGGGGTCGGACTGGGTCTGGAGCAGCGCGCCGCACAGGGCGCCGCTGAGCCCGGCGAGCAGTCCGACGACGAGGGCGACGCCGACGGCCCCGGCGATGCTCGGCACGAAGGCGAGCGAGCCGATGGCCACGGAGCCGCCGAGGATGGCCAGTGCGGCGACTTTCCCCGCGCGCGGGAGCCGTCCGCGCAGGGTCAGCAGCAGGGCGGCGGCTCCCGCGCCGACGCCGAACGCGGCGATCACCCAGCCCATCCCGGACGCGCCCCAGCCGCGCCGGTCGGCGAGCAGGGCCAGTCCCACGTTCAGCGGTCCCACGAAGCCGAGGTCGCCGAGGGCGATGGCGACGATGAGCGGGGCGAGGACGCGGTGGCCGCGGATGTAGCGCAGACCGTCACCGAGGTCGCGCCAGGCGGTGCGTTCCGCCGGGTCCGCCGCGTCGTCCGGGGGCAGTTCCCGCATCCGTACGGAGATCAGCAGCGGCACCGACACGGCGATGAGCACGCCCGCCAGCGCGAACGCGGACGCCGAGCCGCCGAGGGCCACGGCGAGGCCGCCGAGCGGGGCGCCCAGCACATTGGCGAAGCGGATCGCGAGACCCCGCATGCCCTGTACCCGGGCGAGCTGGTCCCGCCCGGTGACCCGGGCGGGAAGGGCGCCCACGGCGGGCATGAACACGGCGTCGACGATGCCGAAGACGACGGCGAGCAGGGCCAGCAGCCACAGCCCGGGACTCGTCGCGAAGAGCAGCACGGCGACCGTGAGCACGGCCGCGCAGCGCACCGCGTCGCTGCCGATGACGACCTTCCTCGGCCCGAACCGGTCGGCGACCACTCCCCCGCCCAGCATCAGCAGCGCCCGCGGCACGGCGCTGACGGCCATCACGAGCCCGGCCTCGGAGGGCGTACCGGCCTGGACGGCGGCCCAGGACAGCGCGACGTAGAAGACGTTGTCGCCGATCATCGACGAGGTGTAGGCACCGAGCCAGCGCAGGACGTTGCCGTCGCGGTGGGCGGGCCTGCCGGGGGCTTGCGCGGGAGCCTCGGTGGGGGCCTGTCCGGGGGTCGGTATGACGGTCGCGGTCACGGGATCGAGTCCTCTCGGGTCGGGCGCGCTCTCGGGATCAGGCACGGAACGGGAATCCGTGGAGGTGCAGGGCGACGTTCTCGCGCCCTTCGGTGTCACCGGCCGCTTCGTCCGCGCGGCCCTTCTCGTCGTACTTGCGGATGACGCTGAGCAACTCATCCTGCAATTCGCTCAGTTGGACCGCGGTCAGCCGCAAGGTCGCCTCCGCGTCGGCGGACGCGTCGTTCCACTCCGTCGACCAGGTGGCTCGTTCGTCGAGGTAGCGCCGGTAGAGCTCGCTGCGCTGGTCGTGGTAGAGCCGGGTGAAGGCGAGATGGGCGGCCTCCTTCTCCGGCGCGTCCCGGAAGTCGACACCCCGGACGCTGACGCCGTCCGAGGCCGGCTGCCACCAGCGCTCACGGCCGTCTCCGCTGCGCGGCTCGGCCTCCTCGATCAGCCCGTGCTCGGCGAGCTTGCGCAGGTGGTAGCTGACGAGCGAGGGCGCCTCGTCGACCTGCTCGCCCAGCTGGGAAGCGGTGGCCGCACCGGCGACGTTCAGAGCGCGGTACAGCTGCATCCGCAGCGGATGCCCAAGAGCTTTGAGCGTGCCCATGTCCGTGATCCGGCGGTTCTCCTTGCTTGCCATGCCCCGACCCTAGATACGAAAGAAAAGTTGCGCAACTAAAATTCCGCAACTTTTCTTTCGTATCTGCATCGTCTTCCGCCGGGTCAGGGGTCGAGCAGCGAGTGGGCGGCCAGGGCCAGGGACAGTTCCACGACGTCCGCGGGGCGGGTCAGGGAGCGGCCGGTGAGCTGTTCGCAGCGGCGCAGCCGGTTCAGGACCGTGTTGCGGTGGCAGTAGAGGCGGCCCGCGGCCCGCTGGGCGGACCCGCCGCAGGCGAGCCAGGCCGTCAGCGTGTCCAGCATGACGTCCCGGTCGGACAGGTCCAGCCGCAGCAGCGGCCCGAGAACCCGCTCGGAGAGCGCCGCGCCGAGGACCGGCGCGGAGACGACGAGCGCGGCGGGCAGGTGTTCCTCCAGGACGACGGTCCCGCCGGAGCGCGGGCAGGCCCGCAGTGCCGTGTCGGCCAGACGGCGGGCGTCACCGATCGCCGCGAGACCGTCCACCACCGGGCTCACCCCGACCCGGGCCACCGGCGGGGCGGTCAGCCGACGGGCGATCTCCCCGGCGTCCACGTCGGGCCCGTGCGTCCGGGGGCGCTCCCCGCCGCGGCCGCCCGCACCGCCCGGACCGCCCGGACCGTCCTCGGCCCCCGCTGCGGGCGCCGGCTCGGGACCCCCGTCGAGGAGGCCGCTCTCGTGGCCGCGACCGGACTCGTCCCCGTCGTAGGGATGGTCGCCGAGCAGGACGATGCCGTAGCCGCCCTCGCTGTCGCGGTCGCGGTCGCGGTCGCGGTCGCGGTCGCGGTCGCGGTACCAGAGCACCCGCAGGCCGGAAAGGCGCACCTGGCCCCGTACGTCCGCGAACGCCCGGCCGACGGGCAGCCGGGCCAGCACCACCGCGTACCGGCCCTGCGCGGGGAGTCCGAGGGCGGCGGCGGTGGCCGGCAGATCGGCGATCCGGGCGGTGCCGTCGAGCAGCGCGGCCGTCATCAGCCGCAGCCGGTTCTCCCGGCGCCACATCAGCTCGCGCTCCGTCTGGCGGTAGGCGTCGGCGACGACGGCGCAGTGGTCGTCGACGAAGTTCCACACGTCGGCGGCCACATGTACGAGCAGCCGTGCGTCGGAGGGGTGGCGACGGGTCGTCTCGTCGACGAGCTCCTGCCAGATCATGCCGCCGCCCAGCCGGAAGGCGCGCAGCAGGGCGTCCAGCGGAAGGCCGCGCTCGGCGCGGGCCCTGCCGATGGCCCAGGAGCAGCGGTGGGCGGCCTCGCGCAGTTCACCGGGCCGGATCAGGGATCCGACGTTGAGCCGCAACGAGCGCTGCACCTCGTCGCGCACGCTCTCCGCGTCGGTCTCCATGGCCGCGCGGTACGCGGGTTCGCGCTCCCTCAGGAGGTCCATCAGGCGTTCGGTGAGTTCGGGCAGCCCAGCCATCAGCGCCCGGGCGGCGCGGTGCAGTACCGAGAGGGCCTCCGCGTCGACGGCCGGACGGGCGGCCGGTACCGGGGGCCGCGGTCCGGGCTGGGACCGGACGTGGGCGGGTACGAGGTGCTGCATCGCTGTCCTCCACCGGAGTCGGCTCGGTCCTGACCGCCCGGGCGGCCGACGCGCGGCACACGGGTGCTCCGGACCTCCTGATCCCGCAGGATGACATACCGCCCGGTCGGTACCTAGGGGTGTGCGGCGGTCTTCTCGGCCCGGTCCACCAACCGGGAGAGCTCGACGCGGGAGCGGACCCCCAGGGTGGCGAAGACATTGCGCAGGTGGTGGTCCACGGTGCGGGGGCTCACGGACAGGCGCAGCGCCACTTCGCGATTGGTGGCCCCCTCCGCCACGCAGCGGGCGATCCGCAGCTGTTGGGGCGTCAGGAGCATGAGCTGACCCGCCGGTTCACCCGGTCCGGCGTCCCCGGTGGCCCGCAGTTCGGCCCTCGCCTGCGTGGCCCAGCCGAGCGCCCCGCCCCGCTCGAAGGACACCAGCGCGTCCCGCAGCCGGCCGCGGGCCTCGCCCGGTCTGCGCCGGCGTCGCAGCCAGGCGCCGTAGAGGAGTTGGGTGCGGCCGCGTTCGAAGTCCCCGGCCACGTCGTCGTGTCGGTCGAGCGCGGTGGTGAACTGCGCCTCGCATTCCTCGGGGCCGCTCAACAGCGCACGGCAGCGGGCCAGTTGGGCGGGGGCCTGGGGATCGGCGCCCTGCGCGGCCCAGTGGGCGAACTCGGCCACCGCGGACCGGGCCGCCTCCGTCTGTCCGGTGCGGGCCGCGGCTTCCACGAAGCAGGGGACGGCGAGCATGCGTACCGCGAAGTGACCGCGGCGCGGGCCGACGCCGACCAGGGGGCCGAGCCGCGCGGCGGCCTCGGGGAGTCGGCCCCGAGCCAGGTCGGCACGGGCCCGCGCCCACTGGGCCAGCGTGGCCGCCTGGGCCAGACCGTGGGACGCGGCGACGCGTTCGGCGGCGTCGGCGTGCTCCGCGACGGCCTCGGAAGAACCCTCGACCGACGCCACCAGCGCGAGGATCGCGTGGTGGTGTGCCGCGAGGTTGTCCTGACCGGCACCGCGGGCCGTACGCAGGCCGTCCTCGGCATGGGCACGGGCGCGGGCATGGCGGCCCGCGCGCAGTTCTCCGTAGGCCAGGCGTTCCAGCGCCTTGGCGACCAGGATGTACGGGCCACGGGCCCTGGCGGCGGCGAGTGCACGGGAGTTGGCGCGGCAGGCGGCGGTGAGGTCACCGACGACGAGGGCGGCGCCCCCGGCCCGCAGCAGCGCTTCCGGGCCGTCGAGGACCCCGGCCTCCCCCGCGCCGGCCGGTGCTCCGATGGCCTGCGCCCCGGTGGTCTGCGCGGCGACGAGGCCGCCCGCGGCCAGGAGCACCGCGAGGCCGGCCCGCACGAGCCGGTTCGTGAGCCGGTTCGAGCGGCGGGGGGACGGGTCGGGGCCGACGGGTGCGGCGGGGAGTGCGCGGTTCGGGTGCTGCACGGTGGGTGCGTCCTCTCGGTGAGGGAGGACGGACCCGCGCCACGGTCGAAGCTCCGCCCTGGCATGGGGTGTTGAAGGCGCACGCCGCGAAACGGCGGGGGTCCGTCTCGGTGGTTGCGGTGGCAACTGTCCGCCCCGGACCCGGTCCGTACATCGGCAGAATCACCGGTCTTGGGCCCACCGCGCGCCGTCGTCCCTGTCGCCCCGCACCGAACCCGCGCGGAAAAGTCCAACAGCGGACAGCCCTTCGCCACGGACACGGCTCCCCACGGAACACGGCCCGCACCCGGCAGCGGGAAGCTGCCCGGGGCGGGCCGTGAACGGTCGTGCGGGATCGTCAGCGGACGGGATGCCCCGCTCCTCGCAGGGTCTCCTTGACCTCGCTGATCCGCAGGTCACCGAAGTGGAAGACGGACGCGGCCAGCACCGCGTCGGCGCCCGCCTCGATGGCCGGCGGGAAGTGGTCGAGCCGGCCCGCACCGCCGCTGGCGATCAGCGGGACGGTGACGTGCTTGCGTACGGCCTCGATCATCTCGATGTCGTAGCCGTCCTTCGTGCCGTCCGCGTCCATCGAGTTGAGCAGGATCTCGCCCGCGCCCAGCTCGGCGGCCCGATGGGCCCACTCGACGGCGTCGATGCCGGTGCCCTTGCGGCCGCCGTGGGTGGTCACCTCGAAGGAACCGTCCTCGGTCCTGCGCGCGTCCACCGACAGCACGAGCACCTGCCGCCCGAACCGCTCCGCGATTTCCCGGATGAGGTCCGGCCGGGCGATGGCGGCCGTGTTGACGCCGACCTTGTCGGCGCCGGCCCGCAGCAGTTTGTCGACGTCCTCGGCGGTGCGGACACCGCCACCGACCGTCAGCGGGATGAAGACCTGCTCGGCCGTGCGCCGCACCACGTCGTACGTGGTCTCACGGTTGCCCGAGGACGCGGTGATGTCCAGGAACGTGAGCTCGTCGGCGCCCTCGGCGTCGTACACCTTGGCCATCTCGACGGGGTCGCCCGCGTCGCGCAGGTTCTGGAAGTTGACGCCCTTGACGACCCGGCCGTTGTCCACGTCCAGGCAGGGGATCACTCGAACCGCCAGGGTCATGACTGCGCTTCTCCCTGCTCCGTGCGGCCTTCGCCGGACTGTTCCGTGTGGTTCTCGCTCGCGCGGAACGCCTCCACCTCGACCTCGACCACCAGACGCGAGTCCACCAGACCCGCGACAATGATCATGGTTGCGGCGGGGCGGAGTGCGTCGAACAGCAGCTTGTGGGCGCGGCCGACGGCCTCCACGTCCCGGGCATGGGTGATGTACATACGCGTACGGACGACGTCGTCGCGGCCGAGGCCGAGCTGCTCCAGCGCCGCGAACGCGGCGCCGAAGGAGTTGAGCGCCTGCTCGTACGGGTCGCCTTCGGCGATCTGGCCGTCGATCACGGAGGTGCAGCCGGACACCAGCACCAGGCCGTTCGGCAGTTCCACCGCGCGGGAGTACCCGAAGGTGTCCTCCCAGGGCGCGCCGGTCGCAACGCGGCGTACGGCGCTCACCGGGCTACCGCCGCCAGGGCCTCTTCGAGGGTGAACGCCTTCGCGTACAGGGCCTTGCCGACGATGGAGCCCTCGACGCCGAGCGGCAGGAGTTCGGCGATGGCGCGCAGGTCGTCCAGCGACGACACCCCGCCGGAGGCGACCACCGGGCGGTCGGTCGCCGCGCACACGGTGCGCAGCAGCTCCAGGTTCGGGCCCTGGAGGGTGCCGTCCTTGGCGATGTCCGTCACCACATAGCGGGCGCAGCCCTCGGAGTTGAGGCGCTCCAGCGTCTCGTAGAGGTCGCCGCCGTCGCGGGTCCAGCCGCGGCCGCGCAGGGTCGTGCCGCGCACGTCGAGGCCGACCGCGATCTTGTCGCCGTGCTCGGCGATGACCTTGGCGACCCACTCGGGGGTCTCCAGGGCGGCGGTGCCGAGGTTGACCCGGGTGCAGCCGGTCGCGAGGGCGGCCGCCAGGGAGGCGTCGTCGCGGATGCCGCCGGACAGCTCGACCTTGATGTCCATCGCCCGGGTGACCTCGGAGATCAGGTCCCGGTTGTCGCCGGTGCCGAACGCGGCGTCCAGGTCGACGAGGTGCAGCCACTCCGCCCCGGCGCTCTGCCAGGCCAGGGCGGCCTCCAGGGGGGAGCCGTAGGAGGTCTCGGTCCCGGACTCGCCGTGCACGAGACGGACGGCCTGGCCGTCGCGGACGTCGACGGCGGGGAGGAGTTCGAGCTTGCTCACAGTGTTCCGATCCAGTTGGTGAGGAGCTGGGCTCCGGCGTCGCCGGACTTCTCGGGGTGGAACTGGGTGGCCCACAGGGGGCCGTTCTCGACGGCCGCCACGAAGGGTTCGCCGTGCGTGGACCAGGTCACCAGGGGGGCGCGCAGCAACGGGTTGCCGACTTCCAGGGACCAGTCGTGGACGGCGTAGGAGTGGACGAAGTAGAAGCGCGTGTCGGCGTCGAGGCCCGCGAAGGCCTGCGAGCCGGCCGGGGTCTCGACGGTGTTCCAGCCCATGTGGGGCACGATGTCGGCCTGCAGCGGCCCGACCGTGCCCGGCCACTCGTCGAGGCCCTCGGTCTCCACGCCGTGCTCGATGCCGCGCGAGAAGAGGATCTGCATGCCGACGCAGATGCCCATGACGGGGCGGCCGCCGGACAGCCGACGGCCGATGATCCAGTCGCCGCGCGCTTCCTTGAGGCCCTTCATGCAGGCGGCGAAGGCGCCGACGCCCGGCACCAGCAGGCCGTCCGCGTTCATCGCGGTGTCGAAGTCGCGTGTTATCTCGACCTCGGCGCCCGTGCGGGCGAGGGCGCGCTCGGCCGACCGTACGTTTCCGAAGCCGTAGTCGAACACGACGACCTTTTTGGGTGCGCTCAACTCCAGACCTCCAGCCTCATGACGCCCGCGACGAGACACATCGCGGCGCCTATCGAGAGCAGCACGACCAGGCTCTTCGGCATGTCCTGCTTGACGAAGGAGTAGATCCCTCCGAGGAGGAAGAGGCCGACAACGATCAGGATGCTCGACAGGCCTGTCACAGCGCGCCCTTCGTGGAGGGGAGGATTCCGGCGGCGCGGGGGTCGCGCTCGGAGGCGTAACGCAGGGCACGGGCGAGCGCCTTGAACTGGCACTCCACGATGTGGTGCGCGTTGCGTCCGTAGGGTACGTGCACGTGCAGTGCGATCTGGGCCTGGGCGACGAAGGACTCCAGGATGTGCCGGGTCATCGTCGTGTCGTACTCGCCGATCATCGGCGCCATCTTCTCGGGCTCGGTGTGCACGAGGTAGGGGCGGCCGGACAGGTCGACGGTCACCTGGGCGAGCGACTCGTCCAGCGGGACCGTGCAGTTGCCGAAGCGGTAGATCCCCACCTTGTCGCCGAGCGCCTGCTTGAAGGCGGCGCCCAGCGCGAGGGCGGTGTCCTCGATGGTGTGGTGCGAGTCGATGTGCAGGTCGCCCTCGGTCTTCACGGTCAGGTCGAACAGACCGTGCCGGCCGAGCTGGTCGAGCATGTGGTCGTAGAAGCCGACGCCCGTGGCCACGTCGACCTTGCCGGAGCCGTCGAGATCGATCTCGACGAGGACCGACGTCTCCTTCGTCACCCGCTCCACGCGTCCTACGCGGTTCATGCGCTCTGCTCCTTCGGGGGTGCGGGGGTGTTGCCCGCAGAGCCCAGTAGTTCACGTACCGCGTCGAGGAACGCGTCGTTTTCCTTCGGGGTTCCGGCGGAGACCCGCAGCCACCCCGGTACGCCGTTGTCCCGGACCAGGACACCCTGGTCGAGGATCTTCCGCCAGGCGGCGTGGGCGTCGGCGAACCGTCCGAACTGCACGAAGTTCGCGTCCGACTCGGTCACCTCGCAGCCCATCGCGCGCAGTTCGGTGACCAGCCGGTCCCGCTCGGCCTTGAGCTGCTCCACGTATCCGAGCAGGGTGTCGGTGTGTTCCAGGGCGGCCAGCGCGGTCGCCTGCGTGATGGCCGACAGGTGGTACGGCAGCCGTACGAGCTGGACGGCGTCCACCACCGCCGGGTCGGCGGCGAGGTAGCCGAGGCGCAGTCCCGCCGCGCCGAAGGCCTTCGACATCGTCCGGGAGACGACGAGATTCGGCCGTCCTTCGAGCAGCGGTAGCAGCGAGTCGCCGTGGCTGAACTCGATGTACGCCTCGTCGATCACGACCATCGACGGCTTCGCGGCCTGCGCGGCCTCGTAGAGCGCGAGGACCGTCTCGGGCGGGACCGCGTTGCCCGTGGGGTTGTTGGGGGTGGTGATGAAGACGACGTCCGGCCGGTTCTCGGCGACGGCCCGCTCGGCGGCGGCGACGTCGATGGTGAAGTCCTCGTTGCGGGGACCCGAGATCCAGGCGGTGCCCGTGCCGCGTGCGATGAGCGCGTGCATCGAGTACGACGGCTCGAAGCCGATCGCGGTGCGGCCGGGTCCGCCGAAGGTCTGGAGCAGTTGCTGGATGACCTCGTTGGAGCCGTTGGCGGCCCAGACGTTCCCGGCGGTGACCGGGTGCTTGCCGGTCTTCGTCAGATAGGCGGCCAGCTCGGTGCGCAGCTCGACCGCGTCCCGGTCGGGATAGCGGTTGAGTCCCCGGGCGGCCTCGCGGACCCGCTCGGCGATCCGCTCGACGAGCGGCTCGGGCAGCGGGTAGGGGTTCTCGTTGGTGTTCAGGCGTACGGGAACGTCGAGCTGGGGTGCGCCGTAAGGAGTCTTGCCGCGCAGTTCGTCCCGTACGGGGAGATCGTCGATGCCAGTCACTTGCCCTCGGGTACCTTCCAACCGAACCTTGCCTTGATCGCCGCGCCGTGCGCGGGCAGGTCCTCCGCCTCCGCCAGTGTCACCACGTGATGGGCGACGTCGGCGAGCGCGTCCTTCGTGTAGTCGACGATGTGGATGCCGCGAAGGAAGGACTGGACGGACAGGCCCGAGGAGTGGCAGGCGCAGCCGCCGGTGGGCAGGACGTGGTTGGAGCCCGCCGCATAGTCGCCGAGCGAGACCGGGGCCCAGGGGCCGACGAAGATCGCTCCGGCGTTCCTGACCCGGTCGGCGACCGCGGCCGCGTCCGCGGTCTGGATCTCCAGGTGCTCGGCGCCGTACGCGTCGACGACCCGCAGTCCCTCGTCGATGCCGTCGACGAGGACGATCGCGGACTGCCTGCCGTTCAGGGCGGGGACGATCCGGTCGTCGATGTGCTTGGTGGCCGCGACCTGCGGCTCCAGCTCCTTCTCCACGGCGTCCGCGAGGGCCGGCGAATCGGTGACCAGGACGGCGGCGGCGAGGGGGTCGTGCTCGGCCTGGCTGATCAGGTCGGCGGCGACGTGCACCGGGTCGGCGGTGTCGTCGGCGAGGACCGCGATCTCGGTCGGGCCGGCCTCGGCGTCGATGCCGATCCGGCCGGTGAAGTAGCGCTTGGCGGCGGCGACCCAGATGTTGCCCGGACCCGTGACCATCGGGGCCGAGGCGCAGGACTCGGTGCCGTACGCGAACATCGCGACGGCCTGGGCGCCTCCGGCCGCGTACACCTCGTCGATGCCGAGCAGTGCGCAGGCGGCGAGGATCGTGGGGTGCGGAAGGCCGCCGAACTCCTTCTGCGGCGGGGACGCCAGCGCCATGGACGGGACGCCGGCCTCCTGCGCCGGGACGGCGTTCATGATCACGGACGACGGGTAGACGGAGCGGCCGCCGGGCGCGTAGAGCCCCACCCGCTGGACCGGCACCCACTTCTCGGTGACCGAGCCGCCGGGCACGACCTGGGTGGTGTGCGTCGTCCGGCGCTGCTCGCGGTGGACGAGACGGGCGCGCCGGATGGACTCCTCCAGGGCCGCTCGCACGGCGGGGTCGAGCTGCTCCAGGGCCTCGGCGATGGCCCGGGCCGGAACGCGGACGGACTCCAGCCGCACTCCGTCGAACTTCTCCGCGTAGTCGATCAGCGCCGCGTCGCCCCGATGATGCACGGCCTCGCAGATCGGTCGCACCTTCTCCAGGGCGGCCGAGACGTCGAAGTCGGCTCGGGGCAGCAGGTCGCGCAGGGCGGGGCCCTCAGGGAGGGTGTCGCCGCGCAGATCGATTCGGGCCATCCGGAAATGTTGCAGCACGGGCTCAATTCTCTCAGACGGCGCCGAGGCGCCGGACGCCCGTATCAATGGCTGATACAAGCCACCTTCGGTTCAACGGAAGATCCTCGTCACCAGTAGCGTTCGGGCCGTCACTGAGCGGGCATTGCACGAACGTACGAAACCCGTGAGTAGCTGGGGAGGAAGGGACGTGACGTGACCGAGGGTGCCGGCCTCCGCACCGGGGACCTGCCGGACGAACTGACCGCCACCGAGGCCGGGATGTGGCAGGCCTTCCGCAACGGCAGCGTGTACGACCTGCGCAGCGGGGACACGACCGTCGACGATCCGCACGGCGGCCACCCCTGGGGACCCGAGCGCAGTGTCCGGGCCCGGATAGTCGCCTGGCTGCTGCTCGACGGCCCGCCCGCCCTCCAGGGCCGGGTCGCCTCCCTGAAGCTGACCGGAGTGCGGATCACCGATGTGCTCGACCTCGCGGGCGGCACGGTGGTGCCGTACGTGGAGCTGAAGGGCTGCCGGTTCGAGAAGGAGGTCCTGCTGCCGGAATCCCGGTTCACGACCGTGCGGCTGGTGAACTGCGCGGTGCCGCGGCTGGAGGCGGCCCGGCTGCACACCGAGGGCGATCTGCACCTGCCGCGCTGCCACTTCCACAACGGGGTACGGCTGACCGACGCGCACATCGGCACGGATCTGCTGCTCAACCAGGCCGTGGTCTACCGGGACCGGCGCGGGCGTTCGATCACCGGCGACGGCATGACCGTCGGGCAGGACCTCCAGGCCGAGATGCTGGAGTCGCACGGCGAGCTGAGCCTGCGCGGCGCCACCGTCGGCGTGTCGCTGAGTCTGCGCGGCAGCAGGCTCAGCAACCCGTACACCCGGCTCGCGCTCAACGCCCCCCAGCTGACCGTCAACCGCACGCTGTACATGACCCCCGCGGGCCTCGGCAATCCGCTGATGACCAGCGGCACCACACCGGCGCGCGGCACGCTGGTGCAGCGGTTCGAGTGCCAGGGCGGCATCCGCCTGGACGACGGGCGGTTCGGTGACGCGATCGACTTTGACCGGGCCCGCTTCACCTTCGACGACGACCAGGGGCTGTCGCTGCTCCGGGTCCAGACACCCGAGCTGCGCTTCCTCGGCGAGCGGCCCGAGCGCGGCACGGTCGTGCTGTCCGGCGCGCGGATCGTCAACCTGGTCGACCGGGCGTCCAGTTGGCCGGGGCCGGGCAGCCTGCACATGGGCGGCTTCGCGTACGAGAACCTGGTCCCGCAGGGGGCCTTCCCGCTGACCCGGCGTCTGGAGTGGGTGGCGGCGGCGACCGCCGAGTACGCCCCGGAGCCGTACGAGCGCCTCGCCACCGTGCTGCGCAACTCCGGTGAGGACGAGGACGCCCGCGAGGTGCTGCTCGCCAAGCAGCGCCGCCGCCGCGAGACCCTGCCGCTGGCCGCCAAGCTCTGGGGGTACGCGCAGGACTGGACGGTCGCCTACGGGTACCGGCCCGGCCGGGCCGCCCTGTGGATGGCGGTGCTGTGGGCGACGACGTCGGTCGCGTTCGCGCACGCCGGCCATCAGCCGGTCAACCGCGACGGGCACCCCCCGTGGAACGCCTCTCTCTACGCCCTGGATCTGCTGCTGCCGGTCATCGATCTGGGCCAGGCCGGCTCCTGGCAGCTGCGCGGCGGCTGGCAGTGGCTGGCTGCGGTGGTGATCCTCTTCGGCTGGATCCTGGCGACGACGGTGGCCGCGGGGGCCACCCGGCTGCTGCGCCGCGGCTGACGCGGGGACCCGGCGGACGCCGGTACGCGAGCGCCGTCACGGGGGCACGGACGCGCCGGACGCCAGGGCAAGGGCGAGGGCGTCGTCGCGGGGAGCGCCGTCGGCCGAGGGCGCCGACCGTGGGCGCCGGCCGCCCGGGGCCCGGGAGTCGTCCGGGCCGTCCAGTCGTCCCGCGTACGGCCCCTCGCACGGTCGCTGTCGTCGCACACCGGATGCACACGACCCTTTTACTCGTCCTTGACCCCATACCGCACAACCAATCGGCATTTACGAAAGCGTCACCGCATACCTCTGGCACAGCTCCGACCTGCGGTTTTCAATGGTCGACACCATGGCACTGCTGCGCGCACTCCTCCGTACGGCCCGGATGGCACGGAACACCTCACGCCTCGCCGCCGGACTGCCGGCCGACGAGGAGGTGCTGCTCGACGCCCCCGACCACCGGCTGGGCCCGGCACTCGTCGCGGCGGCCCGGGGCGAGTACGTCCCCGCGGCCAAGCTGCTGGCCACCACCCGCGAGTCCGCCGAGTGGGAGAACCGCGACCGGTACGCCACGCGCCTCGCCGCCTTCGCGCGTTCCCGCGACGAGTGGCTCAGGGAGTGGCGGGCCGCCGACCCGCACGACCCGGACGCCCTCCTCGTCAAGGCCGAACTGGCGGTCCGCCGCGGCTGGGAGTCGCCCGCACGGGTGGAACTGCTGCGCGAGGTCGGCCCGCTGATCATGTCCGCCGCCGAGGGTGATCCGCGCGATCCGGTGCCGTGGCGGATCGCGCTCGACCACGCCCGCGGCACCAACGTCGGGCACACCGAGTTCGAGCAGCTGTGGACGGAGGCCGTCCGGCGCTCCCCGCACCACTACGGCTGCCACGTGGCCGCTCTCCAGTACCTCTCGGCCGCCTGGTACGGCTCGCACCGCGAGTGCTTCGACTTCGCCGAGCCGGCCGCGCAGGACGCGCTGCCGGGCTCCCTGGTCCAGGCGCTGCCGGTGCGCGCGGCCTTCGCCTATCTGACCGAGGGCGGCGGCCCCGACGTGCCGCGCGAGCGCCTGGACGCCGCGGCGGACCTCGCGATCTCGGTCTCCGCGGCCTACGCGGCCGCCGATCCGTGGCCCGCCGAGGTGCGCAACCTGCTGACGTACGTCCTGGTCCGGCTGGAGCGCTGGCAGGACGCCCTGGAGCAGCTGCGTCTCATCGGCCCGTACGTCACCTCGTTCCCCTGGGACCGGGTCTCGGAGGACCCGCTCGACCAGTTCCTGGAACTGCGCGACGGCGTCCGTCTGGAGGTCGCCTCGGGGCCTCCGCTGCGGGATCCCGTCCTCGATCGGCATCCAGGGGGTGGGCACGGCGGACGCGCCCGCTCCGTCGACCATTAGGCTTTCGCGTCGTGACCACCGTCCGGCTCCCGCTCTTCCCCCTGAACTCGGTGTTGTTCCCCGGGCTCGTGCTTCCTCTGAACGTGTTCGAGGAGCGCTATCGCGCCATGATGCGCGATCTGCTCAAGACGCCCGAGGACGAACCACGCCGATTCGCCGTCGTCGCCATCCGCGACGGCCATGAGGTCTCGCCCAGCGCGCCCGGCATGCCGGACGGAACCGCCGTGCCCGAGCGCGGGCCCGCCGCCGGCTTCGGCGACGATCCGCTCAAGGCCTTCCACGAGGTGGGCTGCATCGCGGACGCGGCGACCGTCCGTGAGCGCGCCGACGGCAGCTTCGAGGTGCTGGCGACCGGCACGACACGGGTCCGGCTGCTGTCCGTGGACGCCTCCGGCGCGTTCCTGACGGCCGAGCTGGAGGAACTCCCCGAGGACCCGGGCGACGAGGCCGGAGCGCTCGCCGAGGGCGTCCTGCGTGCCTTCCGCCAGTACCAGAAGCGGCTGGCCGGAGCGCGGGAGCGTTCACTGTCGACCGGCGCGGACCTGCCGGACGAACCGGCGGTCGTCTCCTATCTCGTCGCGGCCGCCGTGATGCTGGACGTCCCGGCCAGACAGCGGCTGCTGCAGGCCTCCGACACGGCGTCCCGGCTGCGCGAGGAGCTGAAAGTGCTGCGCGCGGAGACGGCCATCATCCGTAATCTGCCGTCGTTGCCCGCGTCGGACCTGACGCGCGGCCCGACGAGCCTGAACTGACGCTTGCGAGAAGGTCGATGGCCAAGAAGGCGAAGAAGCAGCAGTCCGGCGGCACCCCGGCGACGGTGGCGCTGACGGAGGCGGGCGTCCCGTACACCGTCCACGCCTACGAGCACGACCCGTCCCATCCGTCCTACGGCGAGGAGGCGGCCGAGGCGATGGGCGTCTCGCCGGAGCGGGTCTTCAAGACCCTGGTGGCGGACGTGGACGGCGCGCTCGTGGTCGCGGTCGTCCCGGTGGCGGGCTCCCTGGACCTCAAGGCCCTCGCCACGGCGGTGGGCGGCAAGCGGGCCGCGATGGCCGACCCGGCGGCCGCCGAGCGGACGACGGGGTACGTCCGCGGTGGCATCTCGCCCCTCGGCCAGCGCAGGAAGCTGCGCACCGTGCTGGATTCCTCGGCCTCCGGGCACACCACGATCTGCGTCTCGGCGGGCCGCCGCGGCCTGGAGGTCGAACTCTCCCCCGCCGACCTGGCAGAGCTCACGGACGCGGTGTCCGCGCCCGTCGGGCGGACGTAGCCCTTCGCCGCCGGCACCCGTCGTGGCGTCCGGGCCCCCTCGCCGTCCACGCACGTCGGGGCGGGCGCAGCCGCTCGC